>DASVZE010000529.1:0-2768 GCA_036391775.1 Chloroflexota bacterium
CTGGGCTAGCACTAAAGAGAAAGATTTATGGGAACCGAAGTCAAATGTGACAGCGTCTCGGCCTGGTACGGCTCCAAGCTGGCGATCCGAGACATCACGCTGAGCATGCAGCCGAATCAGATAACCGCCTTGATCGGACCGTCCGGCTGCGGCAAGTCGACCTTTCTGCGCTGCATCAATCGCATGCACGAGGTCATCCCTGGGGGTCGGGTTGGCGGGGATATCTTTGTCGGCGAACGGAACGTGTACGGCAACGGCGCCGATCCAGTGAAGGTCCGCGCCAATATCGGAATGGTGTTTCAACGGCCCAATCCCTTTCCCACCATGTCGATCTTCGACAACGTGGCCGCCGGTCCTCGCTTGACAGGTAAGGCCAAGAGGTCAGAGCTCAAAGATCTGGTGGAGCGCAGCTTGCAGCACTCCGCTCTCTGGGACGAAGTGAAGGATCGTCTGGATGAGCCTGCTACGGGCCTCTCCGGCGGCCAGCAGCAGCGATTGTGCATCGCACGGGCCATGGCAATGGAGCCGGGCGTTATCCTGCTCGACGAGCCGACGTCGGCGCTCGATCCCATCGCCTCCTACAAGATCGAGGAGCTGCTCTGCCAGCTGAAGAGCACGTACACCGTGGTCATCGTCACGCACAACATGCAGCAGGCTGCGCGGATCGCCGATTACACAGCGTTCATGCTTGCAGGGTCGGATTTTGTGGGAGAGCTGATCGAGTACGGCGAAACCAAACAGCTCTTCAGCACGCCCCACGACAAGCGAACTGAAGACTACATCACAGGTCGGTTTGGATAAGATGGCCGAGCCCGCGACTGTCCTGGTGGTTGAAGACGACCGAACGCTGGCGGAGACTCTGGCGTATAACCTGCGTCGCGAGGGATACGATGCGGTTATGGCACGCACCGGCCTCGAAGCAATCGTCGCCAACCGATCAAGGCACCCCGATCTCATCCTGCTCGATCTCATGCTGCCCGAAGTCGACGGCTACGAAGTATGCCGGGTAGTGCGTGCCGAATCGACCGTGCCGATCATTATGATGACGGCACGCGATGAAGAGGTCGACCGTGTGCTGGGCCTGGAGCTAGGGGCGGACGACTACGTGGTCAAGCCGTTCAGCCTGCGGGAGATGCTAGCCCGGGTGCGTGCGCATCTGCGCCGCATTGAGCTATGCCGCAGCGATGAAGCGGTGCCCGATGTGATTCGATACGGGAACGTTGAGATACATCCCGGTTCGCGGGCAGTCTACCGTGGTGGCGACCTGGTCCCGCTGTTACCACGCGAGTTTGATCTGTTCCTATACCTTATGCGGAACCGCGGGATGGTCCTGACACGTAGTCAGCTACTGGAGCGTGTATGGGGCGAGAGCTATACCGGAGAGAGCCGGACGGTCGACGTTCATATTCGGCGGCTGCGCTCCAAGCTGGAGCGTGACGATGCGCATCCGGAGCTGATACAGACCGTCCACGGTGTGGGGTACACGTTTGGCACGCTTGCAAGGAGAGACGATGACGCGCGAGCGCTATGACGAGATGCTGCGAGAGCTCGACAGCCGAGTTCTCCTGATGGGCGATCTGGTGGTGCGATCGGTTGATCAGTCTATTTGCGCTCTGGAGGTTCGCGATGTAGCGGAGGCTCGGCGCCTGATCGAGGCCGACAACGAGATCGACAACAATCGCCACGATATCGAGAACCAGGCGCTCCTGCTAATCGCCACGCAGCAGCCACTCGCCAAAGACCTCCGGATGATCGCTTCCATTCTGACAATCGCCACCGAGCTGGAACGCATTGGTGATTACTGCGAAGGCATCGCCAAGCTGACGCTACGCATGGCGAGTGATGAGGTCGTGGGGTCACTCAGCGAGATTCAAACCATGGCAACCGTCACGACCCGTCTACTGAAACAGGTACTTGAAGCGTATCGAGATCGTAACCTAAAAGTGGCCGGCGAGGTCTGGAAGCAAGACGATGCTATCGACGAGATGTACGAGCGCATCTTTCGAAACCTTATAGGCGCCATGGCGGCCGATCCGAAAACGGTACGGGAGAACACATATCTCCTCTGGATAGCCCACAATGTCGAGCGCATGGCGGACCGCGTGACGAACATCGCCGAGCGCGTGGCCTTTGTGGTCACCGGCGATGTCGCCACGTTTCGACAGGAGCTCGAGGCCCAGACACTGCCCACATAGCCGCCACCTGGTCCGCCATGCGCAGTGCGCGTCAAGGCGAGAACGGCGGCGTTGTGTCTGGCTGCGAAGCCGCAGTAGTCCCCATACCAGAGGCCGCGCGGATGCTTTGCACTGCTGGGAATGGTGCTCCAGGTAGCTACCCTATCTTATGTAAAAGTGAACAACCTTTCTTGCACGCCCTGCAGCGCTTTGGCAGGCGAATCGTCGACGACGACCGGCGGGGGTAGTATATTTCGAAGATGTTAAGAGGAAGAGAACGGAGTGTTATCGGCGTAATCGCTTGATGCCTGCTGTGAGTGGTAGTATCGGCGTAATAAGAGGAGAGCGGTTGGTGGGAGTGCGAGGCCGCGACTGCGTAGGGCTTGGGTGGTCTTGTTTGTCGTTTCTTCCCGTCGGCCAGGTTGGAAAGGTAGAAAAGTGCTATGGCAAAGACATCTAAAGATGACGACCTGATCGAACGGGTTGAACGGAAGGCAGAAAAGGCCCGGCTCAAGCTGGAGGTCGCTCAGGCGAAGCAGACACAGTCGCGGGAACGTGGCAAGCAAGAGGTTGAGCGAGCAAAAGTCAAGGCCG
>DASVZE010000530.1:0-1622 GCA_036391775.1 Chloroflexota bacterium
CGGATTTTACCCCTGAGGCGGTCGATATTCTGGCCGAGCTTGAGGCTGCCATCGAGTTTGTCGATCCAAGCGAAAGCAACCTGATCGAACGTGAATTACGGGTGAGCATTCCGGCGGGCCTCGCGATCTGGGGCGAACGAATCCGCCTGCAGCAAATCTTCACCAATCTACTCTCCAACGCGATCAAGTACTCTGCTCCAGGAACACCGATCGAGGTACGAGCCTGGGTAGAGCAGGATGCGACACGCACACAGCGGCGCTGGAGGAGGCACGATACGCCAGCGACCGTGCCCCAGGAGGTGCGGCTCTCTGTACGCGACTATGGCTTAGGAATCCCACCAGACCAGATCCCTTTGCTGTTTCAACGTTTCGTGCGTCTGCCGCGCGATCTCGCGTCGAATGTGGTCGGCAACGGGCTGGGGCTGCATTTGTGTCGGGTGCTCGCCGAGGCGATGGGCGGGCGCATCTGGGTTGAAAGTGCCGGGATCGCGGGAGAAGGGTCGACGTTTCAGCTGCGCCTCCCGTTGCCGCCGCGCGATCATGTCAGCCCGTTCACGCCCACACAGGAGGGGCATCCCACGCCAGGTCCGAGTGTCGATCCCGTCTCGCGATCATAACATGCTCTCAGGACTCCCGCGGGATCCTGAGGGAGTCCATTCAGAAAGGAGCAGAGCATGCACATCTCCGTTCCAGCTGTGGCGTCCACGCAACCAACAGCGCTCGTGGTGGACGCCAACGCAGTTGAATATGAGAAAATAGCGCGCTGTCTTGAACCCTTTTATCGCATTCTCAAAGCAGCTGCGCTCGCGGAGGCGATGCAGCACCTGCAGCAGGCGCACCCTGCGGTGGTTGTGCTTGACCCTGATTTGCCAGACGGCGACGGCATCGAATGGCTGCGATACCTGCGCGCGAATCCAGCCACACAGTCTCTCGTCGTTGCATGTGTGACTCACCGCGCAAGCGTGCGCGAGAAGGTGACTGGCTTCATCGCAGGAGCCGATGACTATGTTATTTACCCCATAGATACAGAGACATTTGCGTATCGCGTGGCGCTGCTGGCGCGCATCGGTCGGCGCTAACGGGGGAGCAGATGACACTGACAGCGCGCATACGTGTAAGCATGGCATGCCTTGCTTATTAGGCTGCTGGATTCACACCGAGTGCTTGTCACTTGCCACTGCGTGAATGATTCTAACGCATCACAGTGCCGGAAACATTGCTGCTGCCTACAAACCCGACTCATTTGGAAAAGACGGAGTGATACCCGCGGCGACGCGCGTTTCGAGCCAGATATTGCCGAGAGGTAGGACTTCTTATGGCTGGTTTTCGCCCGTACGATGGCCGTGACACCCCTGGTGTTGCTGGTGGTGGCGGTGGTGCTGGTCCTCGAGCTATCGGCACACCTGACCCGATGGATAATAACTTCGTGTGGGTGAGCGGCCGCCGTTATTTTGCGCATGCCCCGTACCTCTTGCCGATGGACGATATGGAGTTTACACGTCAGGACTTCGAGCATCATCTGCTGCGCCAGGCGCTGAAATCCAATGTGCTGGCACCGATCGGTCAACCGCAGACGATCCTCGACGTTGGGATAGGAACAGGTCGCTGGGCGCTGGAAGTCG
>DASVZE010000531.1:0-7002 GCA_036391775.1 Chloroflexota bacterium
GATAGTCCGGCACGCGACTCATCGACGCCAGCCTGAAGCGTCCTGCGGACCAGACGTAGGATGTTTGAATTCGATATGGAACGCTACCCTTATGTGCCGGGTCGCTCCGGGCCACGATGAGCCGGTTGCGGCCCATTAAAACACCACGATCGCCGCACTGAATTGCCGAGGAAGCGCCACTCAAAGCGGACTTTACGTTGGAGCCCGACACTGCGAAGGCGCCCAGGCAGGTGCGGCTGGGAGAGTCGCCTGTTGAGACGACGAAGAAGATCCCCGCATGAGGACTTGCCTTTATGCGCGTTGCTCGCCCGGTCAATTTCTGGCTCCACGTCAACCGATACGACCCACTTGAGTCTGTCTCAACTCCAACAAAGTCGGCGTGCGTTCGATAGATGACGGCGACCCCTCCAGCTGAGCCTTTGAGGGCGAGCGAGGAGACTAGTACGGCCCCGCTGGGAAGGCTGAGGTGTGGCGTACTCGTCGGTGCGCTTCTAAGCGGCAGAATCAAGAGGGGCAGGAGCGCCAGGAATCGAAACATTAACATATTCCTGATTGCTGGAAATATTCTCTCGCGTAGCCGACGAGATAGAGGGAACCAGCCACCACCAGCGCCGATTCCTGGTCCAAATTTGACAGTGCTTGTTGCAAAGCTTCGGCAGCGTCGGGAACCTCATAAGCTACGCTTCCGGCAGAACCAAATGCTTGCGAAAGCTCCGCCGTTTCGGCAGAGCGCTGGCTTCCTGGCGCTTTCGTGACATACGTTTTCTCGATGATTGGCGCTAGCGTGGCCGCCATGGACGCGACGTCCTTGTCTGCCATTGCCGCGAACACGAGAATCAGTCGCCTGCTAGGAAGCGATCGACGAAGCGCGTGGGCGGCCGCCGTTACTCCGGCTGGATTGTGCGCACCATCCAGCACGATGATGGGATCGAGTGATGCCAGCTCGAAGCGACCAGGCATGCGCGACGCTGTGAGTCCCTCTACGATGTGCTGTGTCGTGATCGGCACTCCACGGTCTCGCAGAGCAAGCACGGCAGCAAACGCGGCCGCGGCGTTGGACGCCTGGAAGTCGCCGGCGAGGTGGAGCGCGACCTCGACTTGAACACCGTTTCCCACAATCTTCACGATCTGTCCTTGCACGTCGCTTTGCAAGATGGAGTAGGTGACGTCTTGTCCAACTTCGAGCAGACGACTTCCCACGTCTCGTGCGCGCGCTCGGATCACGTGTGCAACCTCGGTCCCGGAGTCCCCGTAAACGGCATCAGATCCCGTCTTCACGATTGCTGCCTTCTCCCGCGCAATGGCTTCAACCGTGTCTCCCAACACCTGTGTATGCTCCAGGCTCACATTGGTAATGACACTGACGTCTGACTGCAGCGTGTTGGTTGCATCCAGACGGCCTCCGAGACCGGTCTCGATGGCGCCCCACTCCACGCCCAGGCGCCGGAAGTGAACGCACGCCATAGCAAACAAGACTTCGAAAAAGGACGGCCGCCCCAGATCGTACGAGGGAAGAACGTTTAACGTCATAGCCTCGACGATCGGCCACACGACGCCGAAACATTCTTCCCACGAATCCGGCGAAATGTCAGCGCCATCAACGGCTATTCGTTCCCGGTAGCTCTTGAGGTGAGGCGAACGAAAAAAGCCGGTCTGATATCCCGCGGATTGCAAAATGCAACCGATCATGGTTGTGGTCGATCCTTTTCCTGTGGTGCCGGCAATGTGTACCGCTCGGAACTCTCGATGCGGATTGCCACATTCGAGAAGGAGACGCCCAATGCGGTCAAGTCCCGCCGCATGAGACGGAATCAGCGGTCTGTGATAGAGATCTTCCAACAGTTGTATGGACTCTTCATAAGTCCAGGTCCGAACCGTCATCGCCGGTCCCTCAGATTCTTAAGTCGTTCGTACAGAGTCTCCTCTTCACCTTCGGTGGTGGGCGCGTAATAGCGCCTTTCCTTGAGGCCATCAGGCAGGTATTGCTGTTCTACGTAGTGGTCTTCGAAATCGTGGGAGTACTTGTAGCCTTTCCCATATCCCAGAGACGCGTTGTACGATGTTACGGCGTTCCGGAGGTGAAGTGGAACCGGCTCGTTAAGCGTGGCCCGGACATCCTCCATTACGTTGCCATAAGTCGCTATGGTACTGTTGCTCTTGGGTGCCAGAGCCAGGTAGAGTGTGCATTCCGTCAGCGGTAAATACGCTTCGGGCATGCCCAGGCTATGCACCGCCTGATGACAGGCTGACGCAAGTGGAAGTGCGCCCGGATCAGCCAGGCCGACATCTTCGGACGCCAGGATGAGGAGCCGTCGCGCCACGAACATGGGGTCTTCGCCTGCCTCGAGCATGCGCCCCAACCAATAGACAGATGCATCGGGATCCGATCCGCGAACGCTCTTGATGAGCGCTGAGATCAGATGATAATGCATGTCGCCAGATTTATCGTAGAGCAGGGACGGTCGTTGCATCGCATCTTCCACGTCTACGCTCGAGACGCTTCGCTTACCATCCTGAACGGCGGCAGCATTGACGGCGAGTTCGAGAGCGTTCAAGGCGATGCGCGCGTCGCCATCCGATAAGCGGGAAAGCCGGTTAAGTGCGTCAGTTTCCATCGTCACCTTCAGACTGCCGAGTCCCCGGTCTCGATCTAGCAGCGCGCGATTAACTAGTCCTCGGATCTCCTCGTCGGAGAGCTTCTCCAGGCGAAATACTCGAACACGAGACAGAAGTGCCGAATTCACCTCAAAGCTTGGGTTCTCGGTAGTAGCTCCAATCAGCGTCACGGTGCCATTCTCGACATACGGAAGAATCGCATCTTGCTGGCCGCGATTGAAGCGATGTATCTCGTCGATGAAGAGAATGGTCTTCTGTCCTGTGAAGTCGCACAGCTTTCGCGCTGCGTCGACCTCGCGGCGAAGATCGGCTACGCCCGATGAAACAGCGCTAAGGCGAACGAAGCGCGACTGCGACGCTGCCGCCACCACTTCGGCTAATGTGGTCTTTCCGCTGCCCGGGGGACCCCAGAGCACCATAGACGGAACTTGATCCGTTTCAAGTGTCCTGCGCAGGACCCGACCGGAGCCCAATAAGTGCTCCTGACCAACAAAATCCTCAAGCGTTCGCGGACGCATGCGAGCAGCAAGAGGCTCCGCCGATCCATGGCCGGTGAGTGACGTTGACTGATCCGTCAAGTGACTGGCGCGGCGCTCCCGCTAGCGCAGCGGCACCTTGCGCTCGAAACCAAGCGCGCGGATATGCTCATTCACCACCTCAGCCGGCGCCCACCGAATAAACGCTTCCAGTACGGTCACAGCCAGAGTCATGTCCCAGACTTGGCCCAAGACAGGGACCACACTCGGAACGTCGACCGGTGAAAATATCAAACCGAGCAACGAAATTGTCATGAGTCTAAGCCAGATTGGTACTCGCTCGTCCCTGAAAAGCACGTACGCCAAACGCAAGAGCGTCGGTAAGCGCATGAGTGCCAAGAACCGCCCTTGCCGTCCCAACTTGCCACGAGACGCGCGTCTCAGTACCTCGTTTGCTATAAATTTGCCGAAAAGCACTGTTAACCTCCAGCCAACAGAAACGTGTCCCTCACTCCCCCTCCTTTGTAGCAAATCGTCGTCTGACCATTTGATCATTGGGGAAGAATCATCAGTTACTTCCTAAAGCATTATTGAGGATGTGAGCCTTGAATAACGCCGACGTCGCCGCCGCGCTCAATGAAATCGCGGACCTTCTCGAGCTCAAGAATGAAAGCGCATTTCGCATTCGTGCCTACCAGAACGCGGCGCGAGCTCTGGGGAATTTGACAGTTGACGTGCACCAGCTGGCAAGAAGCGAGGAGCTTACCCAAGTTAAGGGTATTGGCTCTGGACTGGCGCAAAAGATAGAGGAAATGCTTGCCACCGGTCACATTGTCTATCTGGAGGAGCTGCGAGGAGAATTTCCTCCTGGCGTCCGAGCGCTGCTTTCTGTACCAGGAATAGGTCCGTCGCTGGCGCGGCGCGTCTATCGAGAGCTGGGTGTTGACTCACTTGACGGTCTCCGGCAGGCGGCGACCGACGGACGTCTGGCTGCGCTGCCTGGGCTCGGCGAAAAGTCGGCGGAAAACGTCGTGCGTGCGCTCGGCCGCGTGAGCAAGCGCGACTCCCGCATTTCAATCGGGAAGGCGCTTCCGTTGGTTGAGGAAGTGATCGCGCAGCTTGCAGGCGTTGAAGGCGCGAGCAACCTGACTGCTGCAGGTAGTTTGCGCCGGTGGTCTCCAACTATCGGGGATATCGACGTGATTGCAACGTCGGACGACCCAGAGGCTGTCATGGACGCTTTCGTGCACCTGCCGCAAGTTTCACATGTCCTGGGTCAGGGTCCGACCAAATCCTCCATCCTGAGCGATAACGGCTTACAGGTCGATTTCAGAATCGTGGAAGCAGACTCTTTCGGTTCTCTCCTTCAACATTTCACTGGAAGTCGTGAGCACAACATAGAGCTGCGCGAGTATGCTCTTCGGCAAGGGCTCAGCCTGAACGAATACGGCATCGTTCATCTCAAGAGCGACAGGCTTGAGAAGTTCAAGGATGAGTGCGACTTTTATAAGACACTGGGTCTGGAGTGTATCCCTCCTGAACTGCGCCTGGGCGCGGGTGAGATCGACGTAGCAAGGTCGCACTCATTGCCCGCTCTCGTATCTGTGTCCGACATCCAAGGCGATCTGCACGTCCACACGGAATGGAGCGACGGAACCCTTCCGATTGAGGAAATGGCACTGGCCGCCAGGGAACGGGGTCGGAAGTATATCGCCATAACTGATCATTCGGGTGGAATAGGGGTCGCGGGCGGATTGAGCGTGGACCGTGTCAAAGAACAGATCGTGGAGATTCGAAGAATTGACCGCGAGATCGACGGGATCCAGATCCTTACGGGCTCCGAGGTAGATATCAAGCGTGATGGTTCACTGGATTTCCCGGACGATGTTCTCCGCGAGCTTGACTGGGTTATCGCCTCCGTCCACTCGGGCTTTAATCAGAGTGAGGAAGAGATGACGAGACGTATCGTCCGCGCAATTGAGAACCCGCATGTTGACGCCATTGCGCACCCGACCGGCCGCCTCATAGGCAAGCGCGAGCCTTACGCCGTCGATCTCGAAGCTGTGTTCCGAGCAGCGATCAAGAACGGGAAGGCGCTGGAGATCAATTCATTTCCCGAACGTCTCGACTTAAGCGACACTCAGGCACGTCGTGCCGTCAGCCTGGGCATCGTACTCACCGTGAATACGGATGCGCATGCACCCATTCATTTCGACAACGTGCGATACGGCGTCGCGATGGCGCGCCGAGCATGGGCAACTGCCGACAATGTGCTGAATAGCTGGCCCATGGAACGTCTACAAGACTGGACTACGCACGCCGCGCCATAGTCCGCAAGATCCTCAGGACCACCTTACGAGTCATGTCGTTCTCAAGCAGCGCAATGGCTGTTAAGAGTGCGAACTTTCGGCCAACACTCTTACCGCCACGGCTTTTCGTCTTAATGTCTTGTAGGGTGTCGTCCTCTCGGTTGATAACCATGTACACTGCCGCCGCTGCCAGGCCGACAAGAGTCGCCGCTGCCAGCGCGCCGACGGGCATGCTCACCGAAATCCCCTTTTGTTGATCGTCGTTCTCTGCCATGGTTGCGCCTCCTGGAACTGATATTGATTAAGGAAGGTCTCTCCATACCGTCCGGCCCGATTACTCAGACCTCGCCGATGGGTCATTGTAGCGAAGGCTCCTGCCGTACAATCCGGTGAAACAGTATGCGCTTTGCAGTAATTAGCGACATTCACGGAAATCTTGCCGCGCTAGAGGCGGTGCTGGGCGATATCGATGCCCTCGAAGATCCAGTCGAACGCATCGTCTGTGCCGGTGACGTCGTCGGACTGGGTCACGAGCCCAACGCCGTAGTCGAGCTGCTCCAGAGTCGCGAGATTACCGCCGTTCGAGGAAATTACGATGACGCGGTGGCGTTTGACCGCCTGAGCAGCGGGGTCGACTTCGCCAATATAGAAGAGGAACAGGCAGATTACAGAGCGGTGGAGTGGACTCGGCGCCAACTTTCCACCGCCAATATGGAATACCTTCGCCAAATGCCAAAAGATATCCGTCTGTTTCCGATATTTCGTGGAACCGGCGTCAAGCGCGACGAGCTGGAACGTGCTCAACGGAGTCAGGGTCGCGACATGCTGATTCGTATGGCATTCGGCAACATCGGTCGCTCGGCGCCCAGACGAATAAAGAAGGTACTGGTGGTGCACGGTAGCCCCCGTGCGTTTAACGAAAACATACGGTCCGACAGCGCGAATAGCATCCTTGCCACGATTGCGAAAGCTGCGGATGCAGACCTCCTTATCTCGGGGCATTCCGGGGAAGCATTCGAGCATAAAGCCACGGGAATGACGTTCGTCGGTCCCGGAGCAGTGTCCGGACCTCACGCTTTGGCCGGTCATAGCGCGTATGCCGTCGTAACTGTCACGTCGGATCTGGTCGTGGAGTTCAGACGAACGACGTACGGCGCACAGCCGTCCCTCAAGACGATGACAGATCCAGGACCGAGCGCTGACTAGCTGTCATTTCAGTGCAAGCACGAAGTGCGTCTTCCTTACCGGGGTAAATAGCGCCTCGCCAGCTGAAATGCTAGGGAAAGCTCGCTGCTCTTGGCCAGGTACGCGACGAACAGATAGGCCGTAAATCCCAGCACGAGCGGCACGATTGCTGTTGCGGCTCGCGCCAATAGGTAGTCAGTGCCCAGCGAACTGGTCAGAAAGAACGCCATTCCCGTCGACACGGCGGCCATTACTGCGGCCGCGACCGCGCTGCTACACACTGATCGAAGGATTCCCCTGTCAGAAAGCGTGCCGACGGTCAAGAGTAAAAGAGCGAGAAGAATGAGGGCGTGCAAGGAATTCTGTATCGTATTCGCCAGCGCCAGCCCGAAAATGTGAAGTCGAGGCATGAGAAG
>DASVZE010000532.1:0-3094 GCA_036391775.1 Chloroflexota bacterium
GCCGTCATCGCGTCGGCTGTTTGGCTCTTTGTCTCCTCCTGGAACGAGTACCTGCTTCCCACTCTGGTATCGCAGGACGGCTCTATCATGACGGTGCCCACGCTGCTGGGAACATTTATCGGGAGCTACAACACACAGTTCGGCGCCCTGGCCGCCGGGTGCATACTGGGTATACTGCCGTCACTGATCGTCTACCTGCTGGTGCGGGGCCAGGCGGCAGCCGGTCTGCGCCGGGCTGAACGGAACGTCCAATGATTCGCGCTCTGACACTTGCTACGGCCCTGCTCATCGCGGCTCTGGCGCCGCTACGCGTCAGCGCCCGGGCGGATCACGCCGCCTCTGGGTATCACCCGTCCGTCAGCGGCAAGCTTATTGGCTATCGCCTGGCTGGAATCGAGCCGGACGGCGATCCGCTGGATCAGATTGCGCTGCAGACGACACTCTCACCATCGGCAACAGTTCCATCCATGCGCCTGTTTGTCAATGCCTATCTGGAGAACTTCAAGCCGGACACCACACCCATCCTGCCCGATCTGCTGAACCGGAACAAACAGGCTCAAAACCTGGGCGGCTTTTTGCAGGGCAAAGCGCTCATTACGGATAACGCGGGAAACGTTCTTTATATTGGGGCTTTTCTGGCCGAAGCGTTTCTCAATAACTCCAACCACGCCGTGATGCAGCTCGACGGGGGCAGTGCCGCGGCGAGTAGTCATGCACGCCTGCAGGGCACGTTCAGCCTGAACAAACAGGGAGCGCTCCATGGAGCCTTTCAGGGCCGCCTCACCTTGCCGGTCGCTGCTCTTCGGCAGATCGAGCGATATCGCAAGGCAACCATCCAGAGCGCGCAGGTCAAGAGCATTCTCGACGCGGTGAAGGTGAAACCCGCCGCCATGGTGGGACGCAAGACAGCCCGGTCGCAGACTGTTCCCCTGCACACCGGCTACGCCAATACCACGCCGGCCCGAACCGTCACCACCCACAGCACGCGCCGCGTGTCACAGTGGACGATCTTTGCCGGAGCCGGAGCCGTGGTGTGCTTCGTCACAGCGGCCCTACTGTTCATAAGGGAGCGGCGTGCGGCTTCCACCAGGCGGCCTCCACCGGCGGAAGCCGCAGGCTAAACTACTCGACGAACATAGCCTCTAGCCGCCGCTGCGCCCAGTGGCGTGCCTCGACCGGCGTATCGACATGGTCGTGGTCCAGCATGCGCGTCGCTTCGTCGTAGAGGATCGCGTCCCAGGAGCCGTCGGGAAGCAGGTGCATGTGCAGATAGCACCAGTGGTTACCGCGCCGCCGCCGATAGGTTCGTTGTGTCTCGCGAGCCTCCGGATTCAGCTCAACCTCGTCCCACTCGATCATGTATGTACCACCGATCCCTAGGGTGAGTCCCGGCCAGGGTGTCCTTTCCACCATCATAGGCGCAATTCTGCACTTCAGAAGGTGTCCGGTATGGTGGAGTCATATGTCCATCCGCTCGGCCATAGTGGATTTCGCGAAAGTATTCGATGGGATGGATCCTGACTAAGGAGCCGGTCTGGGTATGTGTTCGTATCCTACAGCGCCACTTTCACACCTACATGAGAACTGATGCGCTCCAGCAAACGACCGAGCGTCACCCGATCCGTCTCAGCTGCCTCGTGAGATGCTCCTCCATGGCTATACTCGAGCGTCAGGACGCTCACAACCCACTCCGACGCGGGATCCAATGGTTTCTCACCGCTAACCGATCCTTGATGACTCCAGTGAAAAGCACCCCGCCGGTTGACCGGCGGGAATCGTGTGTTGTGTCGGGAGAGAACCATGGAACGAGATGACTATCTGCGCGCCATCGGGCAGGAGTCGGCGCGCGCGGCGGACGCGGCCCGGCTGGGTCTGGACCCGCCCGTGCCCTGCTGTCCGGGTTGGACGGCAGGCGACCTGCTCCAGCACCTGGGAGAGGTGTACGAGTTCGTGACTGCCGTGGTGGAGAACAGGGCCCAGGATGAGGAGCAAGATGTCGCGCCGCTTGATAAGCAAGAGCAGCTTAAGCGTCAGGAACGCGGTGCGTGGTTCGCACGATCACCTGACCTACCCTCCTGGTTCGAGGACACGGCAGGGCGGCTCATTCGCGTGCTGGGCAACACGGATCCAGACGAGTCCGTATGGACCTGGTGGCGGCCGGAGCAGCGTGCCGCATTCTGGCAGCGCCGCATGGCGCATGAGTCGGCGGTGCATCGGTGGGACCTGCAGTCAGCACATGGTGAGCCCGACCCCATAGGGCGAGAGCTTGCACTCGACGGAGTTGACGAAGCGCTCACGGTCCATGCTCCGGAGCGCCGCTCCGAGTGTGAGACAGAGGCTGCAGGCGAAACGTATCTCTTCGAGCCGACCGATGGAGATACCGGATGGTTCGTCCGCCTGGGCCGGGATAGGCTGGAGATTCGTCGTGGCCATCACCCGGCGGACGTCGTCGCCACGGGAACGGCATCCGATCTGCTGCTGTTTCTCTGGCAGCGCCTTCCGGTGGAGAGGCTGGAGGTGACAGGAGACGCAGCGCTTCTGGGCCGCTGGTTCGAGCTGGTACCGCCCGACTAAGAGCCAAGATATAGGGGCGGACAGCGCCGTCCGTCCCTATATGTGGCCAGAAGGGGGTGGACAGTACCGCTGTCAGGGCGTGTAAACTTGACAGCACTACATCTGCCGCATGTTTCTATTTCGTTTCCGCCATGCCCGACCAGCCGCTCTGATCGCGCCTGCACTTTTGCTTGTGTTTGTGGGGCTGACGATCTCACCCTCTGCCGTTACGCCTGCCTCGGCGCAGTCGGGGGCGGGTCTCGTGCGCCCGCGAGAGCTGGCGCTGGCTCCTGCCGTGTTCCCACACACAGCGACTCTACAACGCGCACCTGCCGGCAACGCAGCGGCAGATGCAGCGACGGAGCTACACGCCACGCCATCGGACCAACTGGGGAGGGTCAACGGATACCTCGAGACGGCCTGGTGGCTTCCGAGCCGCGCCGATCGAGCCGATATACGGCTGCAATATGAGGCATCTCAGTTTGCCTCGGCGGCGGCAGCTGCAACAGCCTGTGCCGACGCACGTGCCTCACTCTGGGAG
>DASVZE010000533.1:0-11569 GCA_036391775.1 Chloroflexota bacterium
GATTCTGCTGGATGCAAACGAGGAGGGTGTTGTTCTGGCGGGGGAGCTGGGCCGCCATGAGCCGATCCTGGTGCGGTGGACGAACGTGCGCGAGATCCGTCCCCTGCAACGAACGGCGAGCCGATGCTAGACGCGCTCGGCCCCTACAACGCGGACTAGGTCTTCCACCCGCTCCAGGTCGCCGATACCCGGCTCTAGACGTTCGGCATTGGCTGCGCCGCAGGCAGCAGCCAGCCTGGCGGCCTCCAACGGCTCGGCTCCACGAGCCGACGCAACCAGGAATCCCGCGACCAGCGCATCTCCGGATCCGACCGCATTGACCGAATCGACATCTGGGGCGGAGAGACGCCACATGCGGGAATCGGCGGCAAAAATCAAACCATCGCGGCCCAGAGTAAGAAGCGCGCACTGCGTTCGACGAGCCAGCCAGTCCGCCGCGTCTCTCTCCCCCATGGTCCGGCCGGTGACCCCCTCCAGCTCGTTTCTGTTGGGAGCCGCGGACCATGGTCCAGCCTCCAACGCCAACCGCAGTACGTCGCCCGCCGCGTCGATCAGAACTCGTACGCCCCAACGCGCCAGTTCGAATACGATCTCGGCATAGAACTGCTCGGGCACGCCGGGCGGGGGACTGCCCGAGATGGCGAGCAGATCACCGGGTCCAACAGATTCCTGCACCAGATGTCGCATCCGGTCCAGCTCGTCGGCAGAAATATTCGGACCCGGCTCGTTCAAAACGGTTTGTCGATCCGCATCGGGGTCCACTACGATCACGCACGTGCGGCTCTCGCACTCCGTAACGACCCAACGAGCTTCAATACCTCTCTTCCGGCACCAGGCATCCACGAATTCTCCGGTCATGCCTCCGGCGAAACCGAGAACTCGTACACCCTCACCCAACTGCCGTACTGCGCGCGCCACGTTGAGTCCCTTACCGCCGGCGAAGCGTCGAGCTCCCCGCGCTCGGTAGACATTGCCGGCAGCAAAGCCCGGTACGACAAGGAGGCGATCAATGGCGGTGTTGAGGCTCAGCACGGTAATCACGGTAGTCTCCCTCCTCGACCTGGGTCATCCGGCCGGCAACTGTATCGCCTGATGTCGTGTTATCGATCGGACCCGACGTGCTTCCCGGGTTGTCTCGAGCACCCGAGATCGGATTGCAAGACGGGGTAGTCATACAGGCTACTCCCTTCTCCTTCGAAAAGTGCAGAAAAGGAGAATAGACCGTTACTGAAGGAGGCGCGCATAATGCGGTCAAGCATGATTGCTCTCTCCTCAAGGTTCCTCGCGGTGGCTTGCAGATCCCTTTCCCTGTAAGCCACCGCGAACTCTCCGTACCGAGAGAGCAGCGGCGGTGCGGCTGATAACACGCTGGAAGGCAGGGGAGACGAGGCATGGATTCGGTTACGGTGAGTGATGCAAAGCGGTGGAATGGTGTGGAGCGCCGGAGCGGCAGCGATCGACGATCCGGTGATGACCGGCGGGGCGGCGGCCGATCAAGCTGGGAGCGGCGCAGCGGAGAGGATCGGCGAGGTCATCCACTGTATTCGGCGCAGCAAGGACGCTGACCGCGGGTGCCATTCATTCGGTTGACGTTAACCGAATTTGGGTATAGACAAGGCGCCCCGCCTGCGGTAAACTTGCTTCATTGTCGTGCCGGGATCGGCACGGGGCGGGAGAATTTCCGTTTTCCATGGGCTACCTGACAGATTATCGCGGATTCATGGCGGCTCTGGTCCTCGGGGCCTGGGCAGCCGGTACGGTGTGGATGTTTATCCAGACGCCACACACTGATCCGGCGCTGCGAGGCGCGTACCGCTTGATGTCGTTTTACGGCGTCATAGGGACTGTGGCCGGCGCGGTCCTTCTGATGCGGTTTGTGATCAAGATCCCTTAGCGAAGCGGGTGTCGGCCCGCTGTGCCAGACACAGTAGCAGGGAACGGGGGACGTCAGGAACAAGGGGGAAGACAACCGAATTAATTCTCAGCTAATCGGCTTTCGGTATTCTCGCAATATCGGTTTAGAGAAGGGATAAGGGGAGAAGAAGGTCTATGGCATCGACAGTAGCCGAACACGCTGTATGCAGTGACGTCAGAAGAAGTCTTTCACGTCCTCGCCTCTCACGGGACGAGGTTATTGCGGCCGGGCAGGCACTGCTCGACATTGAGTACGATCTGGAGCGGCGGGTAAGGGCATTTACCGCGCTTCATGGCGCTACCCCTGCGGTGACAAAGGCGCACCGCGCGCTGCATGAGATGAAGCAGGCGCTTCGCTGGATTGAGGGCAACCGCTATGGCGGCTTCCAGAGCGAGCTGCAACGCCAGGTTCAGATCGCCCACGCATCAGCCGAAGAGATTCTCAACGCGCACGCGCATGTGCCGCGGGTGCAGCAGCAGTCCGGCTTTTTCTCACGGCTGCTCGGTCGCTCGTCCCGCTGGGATGGTGTGGAGCGCCGCAGCGGTCTGGACCGCCGCCGCGAGGTAGGAGCCGGACCCAAGACGTCCGTTCCTTTCGAGCGCCGCAGGAGCCGCGATCGCCGCCGCGCACCCATGCCGATGGCGTAAATCCTCAAGAGAGAACGAAGAGCCGGTCCCCACGTCAACAGAGTGACACGGCAGATATCCGTGCCCACGCAAACAGGGTGGCAAAGCGGGAGCAGGTACCTACCGCAGCGATGAGGACCGTTACGGCAGGCGAATTTTCTGCCAGTGACGTCCGCCGTCTACCGTGCGGAAGAGCAGGTACGGGAGGGACAGCAGCCATCCGTGCTGCGGGTCGACAAATATCACCGGACCGACGCCTCCGTCACCGGGATTCGCCACCGCGTAGGGAATCGCCTCTCGCCAGCTGCGCCCACCATCGGCCGTATGGAGCAGAGTCCCGCGTCCCAGAGCGAGCCACGCGCTGGAGGGCGAGACGAGAGCGGCACTTCGGACATAGCCGGCAACCGAGAGGTTCTTCAGGCCGAACTGACCGGATGCCGACACGAGGCGCCAGTGCCTACCGCCATCGCGGGATCGGTTTACTGTCTTGAGCTGTTCACCCGCGCCGGGCTCAGAGGCACAGAAGGCCCACAGGTGACGCGAGTCGTACGCCGCCAATATGTCGCCAATCGGCCCCTGTGTCGCGCAGGGAAGCGGACGCGTGTGCCAGCTCTTCCCACCGTCAGACGTGCTGAGAAGGCGAGCCGTGACATGGTTCGGCGGCGTAAACATCTCACCCGACAGGAGCCAGGCGTGGGAGACATCTGCGCGCGTGAGCGATGCGCCGGTCGTCCACGAGGAGGGTGGCTGCCAGGTAGTCCGCGTCCATTGATCGCTGCCGGCCTCCGAGGTAAAGATGGTCGACACACACGTCGCCGCGCTACAGTACTCGTCCAGGCGCCACACGCTCCGGCCTGCAATGCTGAGCGCCGTCTTGTTTCCCTGGATCGATACGCGTGTCCAGGTTCTTCCCGCGTCATGGGTGGAGTATAGCGCCGCACCATATGCCCAGCCGTCCCGCGCGGACGCGAAGGCGACGGACGACACCCTGAACACCTCGCTACCCGCGTGCCGCACCATTCCGTTCGGCACGGTGCCGATGGTCTTCCACGTCAGGCCGCCGTTTATCGTTCGGCTGATATATAAGGGACCGTGGAGCCCGCGGACCTGATCCCACCCAACCGCAAGCCGCCAGCCGAGAGACGGATTGAGGAAGGAGATTGCTGTGGTCTCCAGCGGCTGTTGTGGGGCACCAATGGCAATGTCTGCCGACACGGCGTTGCCCAGAAGGACCTCTGCGCCAATCAGGAGAAGGCACGTCAGGCAGGCGGGAAAACGAGACGTCACCATGCTTCCTGCCAGGAGTGATTCAGGAAATACAACGCGGACCATGGGCCTGCGGTTACGGTCCCTTTAATCGGAGCAGATGTGGAGATAGCTGGACATTCGCCCTCTTCCTGTACGCCGGCTGCGGGCCTGGAAAAGCTCACTGGAGCATCTCTTGACCCACGAAAGACGGCCAAGGCAGGTCCTGACAGTTTTTGTAACGGGTAGACTTAGGGTATGGCCGGAGATCACCACGGGATCCCCTCACCCCCCAGCCCTTCTAGCCGGGTACCCGCTTGCGGGTCGCGGAGAGGGGGAGTAAGCGCTCGAGCGGCATTCTCCCCCTCGATCCCTTTCAGGTGGTCCCTTCGTTCGAAGAGCAATCATACATCCAATGACCGCTCCCCCCTGTCCCAGAGTGGGGTTGGGGGTGAGAGGACGCGCACACGAGTAGCGCTGCTCTGCGCCCTTTTCCTTGCTCTCTACACGGTAACGTCGGTCAGCGCACGCAACACGGCGCAGAGCAGTAACCATCTCTACATCATGTATCTGCCAGGGCTCTGTGCCTGGCAGCACTCCGATCCCTACTGTTACGGACAGGTCAACGCCGCCAACCGGGCACGAGCCACGTTCGGCACACTACGGGCAGCTATGGACCGGCAGCATCTGGTACGGCACGAGCTGTACTTCAGCTACAACCCATCCAGTGCCGCGCACTACACCGTCAATGACACGCATCAAACGGTGGCACGGGCCGCGAGCGTGCTGGAGAAAGGTTTACGCACGGCGGTGCAGGAAGATTCTCAAGCTTCCTTCGTCCTGATTGGACACAGTCTAGGAGGAGTGGTAGCCGCCAGCTGGGCAGTGTCGGATGGCCGGCAGTACGGCCTCAACCCATCATCCGGTTTGCTCTCACGAGTCCGCTCCATCATCACTTTTGACAGTCCCCTGCGCGGCATTCGGCCCGGTCTCGCCAGCAACCTGGTGACGAGAGCGTTCGGCGGAGCGGTCTGGTACAGTCTCCAGCCGGATAGCGAAACCATCAAGGAGATCGAGTTTTTCCCCACTAGCTGGTGGCGCTCCCACGGGCATCTCCACACTGTTGCCAATACGGCCGATCGCATCGTGCCTGCCTCAGAGTCCGAGCTGGCCGACAGCCACGTGGTGCACGATGCGAGCTGCGCGCGTGATCTGATCGTTATCAGCTCCTGTCACGGCGCAGTGCTGAGCGACGCACCGCTCAACAACTGGGTCGTGTGCCACTGGGTACCGGGGCCAAGCTCCTGCCGCCCGGCTCCCACCGCTACTCCCACACCGAGTGCAACGCCGGCTGCTAGCCCTACCGCGACCGCACCCTCGATTACCCCACCTCCGATTCCGAGCAGCACGCCGATCGGTGGTGGCCCCACTGCAACGCCGGTAACCTGACGGTTCCGTCCCCTTCTGAGCCGGATCAGAAGGGTGAGCTCATCCGCGCAATACAGGAATCGTCCGGCTTGACGCTCGGGTCATCGAGGAACGAAGCGACCATGCGATAGGGACATATGTCGGTAAAGCGCTCGCCATGTCCAAGGCCCGGGAACACGAATCGATAGCCGTGACTCAGGGTCCTGACCACCAGGGAACCGTTGGCCGGTGGGGTGACGGGATCCATTTGACCCGACAGCACGATGGTGGGAATGGAACTCCGCACCGGTTGGCGCTCGGCCGGAGCGTCGGGCTTGACGTTCCAGAAGCCACACTGCCGGAGCAGATCGATCTGGCTCTGCACCTCGTCAGTCCGGATGGCGGGGTTCAGCGCTGCGCCCGCGGCTCTCACCTGAGCCGCGGTTGTGTATGGAGCATCGCCGCTGCATTCGACCGAGTAGTACATTCCGAAGCTGAGGCTGTTGCCCAGAAATCCCACCTCGCTGAAAACATGTGCCGCCGGTCCCAGCCGGCCAGCTTGCAGGCTTGTGATCATGTCCGGCAGCTGGGGGATAAGAGATGACACGTAGAGGCCGCTGAAGAGCAGATTGTCCAGCCCGTCCCCATTCAGGAGCACCGTATACGTCTTTCCAGTGGACGGATCCTGCGCCTTGAACTGAACCGGCTTCTTCTGTAGCTGCCTGGTCAGCCGATAAAAGCGCGCCGCCAGCTGTGGATGAGCGCTGTTGCAAGCGCGTGACGCGGCACAGGAGGAAAAGAGCAGCTTGAAGTCCCGGCCCATGGATCGCAGCGGATCGGAAAACAGACTAATGTTCGGCGGCACAACTGAATCCAGCACCACGCTTCTGATGCCGTCCGGGAAAGAGCGCATCACCTCCAACGCCAAACGCGTGCCGTACGACTCACCATAGAGATTGACGGATGCATACCCCAGCGCAGAGCGGAGGTCGGCAATATCCGCCGCGTTCTGGTGAGTGGTGAATCCACTCAGATCAATCTTCGAGGCGACCAGCCTGGTGTGGCATTGCCTGGCCGCTGCGGCCTGCAGCGCGTCCGACTGCTTCACGCTCAGGTTCCGATCGATCGTTCGATATTCGAGGGATACCAGCTCCCGGCACTGGAGGAATGGGCTCGAGTCTCCTGTCCCTCGCTGATCAATCAGAACCAGGTCATGATCTCCCGCCCAGAATCCGAGAGTGGTGGCGTTGATGGCAGGTCCGATCTCGCTCACCAGGTTGCCCCCTGGCCCTCCCCTTAGGAAAATCACGGGATCGGGCGCGGGATGCGCAGCCGGGCTCTTGAACACCGCCACGGCCAGACGGATGGTGCGGCCGCTTCCGGCAGTCCGGTTCTCCGGCACGATGAGGTAACCACAGCTCAGGTTGGTTCCCTGCGTGATACCCAGTCCAGGCCTGAACGGGCATGCCGCGGACTCGAATCGGGGGACCGAGGGCTGTCCGTGGGCATTCGCTGTCCAGCCTACAAACAGAAGTGAGACACCCAGGAGGAGTCGCGTCACTCGCACAAGCTGCCGTCTTTTCATCGTGCTGCACTACCTCACCTACGGGAGCACGTATAAGATGCCATTCCGAGTTGCAAGAACTCGTCAAAAGTTGTATTGACAGTGATATGTGCCAAGTGTAGCCTATGGCAGCGGTCGCACTGCCGGCATGGAATCAGGTCGGCAGGCAGCTCCATGGCGACCGCCGCGGTGGGACACGGCAGCGGGAAAGGACGTTTGAACGATATGCGCCCTCGAACGATGTGGTTGGGCTTTTCTTCTCTTCTGGCCGTCTGTGCGCTGATCGCGGCCGGTCTCATGACCAGGGCCGGGGTATCGGGTCATGCGCGGGTGGCGCTCACGCGGATCGAACCAGATCAACAGCGAGGCGGTCCCACGATCAACGCCGAACAGGCGGCCGATGTCGCGTATCCGAGAAAGACGATTCCAGCCGGAGTCTATCTACACGGGCTACGCGAGGCCCGCGCGATGCCCAGGGCCGAGCTCCATAGCATCTGGCAAGAGCTGGGTCCGATGAACGTCCCTGGCGGCGGGCCCAATCGCACCAATAGCTCCACGCGCCTGTCTGTCTCGGGCCGTGCTACGGCTTTCGCCGTCGATCCTTCGACCTGTTCCGCGTCGGGCTGCGACACACTCTACCTGGGCGCTGCCGGTGGCGGAGTGTGGAAGAGCACGAATGGCGGGCAATCGTGGGCCGTGCGAACAGACGGCCAGCCCAACATCGCCATCGGCTCCATCACCGTGGACCCGCAAAACCCGAACATTGTATACGTCGGCACCGGCGATAACTCCCGACACCTGCCGGGACTGGGCATCTTGATGTCCACGGATGCGGGCCAGAGCTGGAAGCTGCTAGGACAGAGCCAGTTCGAGGGCCGGAGCGTCGTATCGGTCATCGTCGATCCGCGTACCGCCGGAACCACAAACGCTACTTTATATGTGGGCGTCGCATCGGCGCGAAGTGGCGAGGTCAGCCACGACGGCGGTGATTCGACGACCGATCCGCACGAACAGCCGCTGGGATTTTATGTTTCGACCGATGGCGGTCAAAGCTGGACCATGTCCAACCCGAACGACAACGCTCAGCTGCGCGCGGGTGTCGCCTCGCTACGCTCCCTGGTGATGGACCCCAGCAATCCCAACACGCTGTACGGTGGTTTCGAGTTCGGGGGTGTCTTTAAGTCTACCGACGACGGCCGGCACTGGACTCGTCTGAGCGGCTCCTGGCCGTCGCAGTACTCCACCATCCAGTTGGCACTGGCTCAGAGCAACCCCCAGACTGTCTACGCTGCCTTCGAAGATGACTCCAATCCCAACGACAGCGGCCATCTGGCACTGTTTCGCTCCGATAACGGGGGCGGCTCCTGGACTGCGTTCAAGAATACGCCGAACTCATGTGACGTACAGTGCTATACCAACATGGTGCTGGCCGTCGATCCGACAGTCCCGGACACGGTCTACGTGGGCGGTACCGCAAACTACTCGTACCTCAATGGCTCCGCCCCCAGAGCCTGCCAGACGCTGATACCGCTGGCGGCATCGTGTAACGCTACGCTCATGAAGTCGGCCGACGGCGGTCAGACCTGGTCAGACGTGGCGGAAAACGGAGATGGAGCTCCCATTCATCCCGATGCGCACGCCATAGCCATCGATCCGGCCGCCTCGGGGGTATTGTATGTGGCAAATGATGGTGGACTGTACGAGACACGTAATGCCGGCATCTCATGGCAGAGCCTGAACAACGGCCTTGGCACATTGCAGGTCGACGGCATTGCCCTCGCCCCCAACGGACATTTGCTCATCGGAACCCAGGACAACGGCACGCTGGAATATCGCGGCAGCACAACCTGGACGCAGATACAAGACGGTGACGGCGGGTACACCGCATTCGATCCAAAGAACTCGTCAATCTCGTACGCGGAGTTCTACGGAGCCTCCCTGACGCGCAACGATCGGAACGGTAAGCCGTACTCCGAGGTCGATATTGCCCCCTTCTGGGGTGATCTCGACGCGTTCGGCCGGGGCCGCTTCTACGAGCCCTTCGTGGTGGCGCCCAGTGCTCCGAAGGACATCTTCTACGGTACCTATCGTATCTGGCGATCAAAGACCCGGGGAGGTACCGACGGTAACAGTGACGGTCTTGCATGGAACGATGCAAGCGACAAGACCGACTGGACCCCCATCAGCTTTGATCTGAGCTGTACCAAACAGCCCAGCAATCCGTCCGGTACCTGTGCCAGAGATTTCACCACGGCCGAGGGTATTAGCGCGGTGGCCGTGTCACCCATCGATGCCGGCACAGTGGCCGCCGCCACGGCCAACGGACAGGTCTGGATCACACATAACGCGCTAGCCAGGGTCAAAGTCCAGGGTAGCTGCGATCCACGCAAAGATCAACACTTAATCGCGCGCTGCAATTACGTCAGCGGTGTTCACTGGACACGCATCACCGGCACGCTTCCGAACCGGTATCCGTCATCGCTCACTTTTGCGCCAGGCTCAAAGACGAGTATCTATGTTACTTACTCCGGGTTTGATGAGAGTACGCCGGGCGCGAGCGGTCATGTTTACTTTTCGGCGAGCGCCACCTCGGTCTGGACCAATCTGAGCAATGGGCTGCCGGATCTCCCCTTCCAGGACCTACTCGTCAACCCCGTTAACGGCCATCTGTACGCGGCGGCGGAATACGGACTCTACCTCAGCACCAACGCCGGCCAGTCCTGGTCTCGCATTGATGCGGGGCTACCCGCCAGTCCGGCGGAGCAGATGGTGTACGAAGCGCATACCAATCAGCTGATCGTAGGGACATACGGCCGAGGGGCCTGGTCTATCGCTGCTCCGTAGAGAGTGGACTTTCGGCCCCCCTCAAAAGGGGACCAATGACCATAGCTCCATTCCCAATTCGCATGATACGGTAGCCGTAATACAGGGCGGGCTCGCATCTGCGGAGGATGTGGGTCCGCCTCCTCCCCCGTCCTTACAGCGTCCAGGCCGGAACTCGAATTACCATGGTCCGAGACAGTCGGATCATGGCTATTTTGGTTTCTGTCCTGGTTCTCCTTAGCCCGCTCTGGTACGCCTTGTTGCTTATCTCGCCGTTTTCGCGGCGAACCAAGGTTGTGACAGGCGTGATCTCGTTTGTCGTACTGCTATCGCTGCCGCTGGTATTCGTCATCTTCTCACAGCAGCTCGGTCTCTAAACGTCGCGATGCCGGCGCGCCGGAGATCAGCGCGTGCGATGCGTTTTTTGGGAGTCGGCGCTGTAACGAATGCTTCCGGTCGTGTTGCCGTTCATGGTGTTCATCGAGGCGTGCATGGAAAAAAGGACGGCGCTGCCGGTGGGAAGCCGCTCCTGGGCCGGCAGGCGCAACAGGCGGGTGCCCTGATAATTCAGGAGCGTCTTGGTCCGCTGCACATGCCCGTCAGGGTACTGAATGCGCACGCGCACAGTGGCCCCGGGCCAGCCTCGCACGGTAAACGAGAACTGAGATCCACTTGTAATAGCCTGCACCTTCAGGCAGATGGTACGGGCACACCGTCCCAGTGGAACTCCGGCCGGCAAAATTTGATAATTCGTGGCAGAGGCGAAGTAGTTGTTACGGTCACTGGCATAGACGTGGCAGGCTGATTGCGTCAAACCATGAAGCTGAAGGGCCCGCAATCGATCCGAGGTGAATGCCACGAAGCGGCCGTACTTGTCAGTCTTCGGGCCGGGCACGTACATGACGTTGCCATGGTTGCTGTTGAGCCAGCTAGGACACGCCAGAGTGATTAAAACCACGGCATTCGGCTGGAAACCCCACCCTGACACGTAGAGGCGATCTCCCATGTGGCCCTGAGCAGGGACAGCGATCAACATCGGCGAATCTTCCGTCTGTGCATGCACAGGCTGCAGCACGGCAGGAGAAATAGACAGCAACGCTAGGGCTGCCAGGCACGCAAGTAGCCGCATCATCGAACGATTGTACATGGACGAGTGGCTTGCCGGATACCTCGCATCGTAGCACCACTGAGTTATCAATACAATGCGCATCCCGCCGCGGTGAAGAGTCGGAAACGTGCAATGAACCGGTAATCAAACTCTAAACCTCCGGTAAGTCATTTGTAAGTACATATAGTCGCGACAAAATATAATGGAGGCATGACGCAGCTTAAGGAGGCAACAGTGAGCGTTCACAAACGACTGGTTGCCGTTACGATTCTCATAGTCCTGGTGCCATTGGCACTGAGCGCCTGTGGCGGATCGGGAACGGGCAGTACATCCGTCAGCGCCGGACTACCGATTCTTACTCTGGATTACTTCGCGGGCGCCGGCGGTGCGCTGGCCAAGACGCTGGACCCAGCCCAGGTGACGGATTCGACCGCGGCCGATACGATCGCGCTGGTCAACGCCAATCTGGTTCATATCCTGCCCAACAATCGGGTGGCGCCGGATCTTGCCACCTGGACGGTTGATTCGAGCCGCACGGTGTACACCTTCACCATGCGTCCCAATGCTCGGTTTGCCAACGGTCACCGCGTGACCGCTGAGGATGCCGCGTGGTCGATCACACGCGCGCTAGCGCCGGCAACCGCATCGCCGGTGGCAGAGAGCTACCTGGGACTCATTCGAGGGGCCAGTGCATATAGCACAGGAAAAGTGCAGAGTGTCTCCGGACTAAAGGTGCTCGGCAAGCGCACCCTGCAGATCACAATTACCCAACCGGCCGCGTACTTCCTGATGACGCTCTCGTACCCCACGGCAGATGTCCTCGATCCGGCGGTGGTACGCCACAAGCCGGCGGGCGCCACGGGCAATTTCCTGACACAAAC
>DASVZE010000534.1:0-1664 GCA_036391775.1 Chloroflexota bacterium
GATCCAGGACGAAGATGCCGACCACCGTGAGCGATGTGAACATGTAAACCTCCCAAAGTTGTTTGTCCTCGGCATACTAGCCGGGATCAGCCGCCCGCGGCTTCTCCAAAACTGCTCGGATTGGACCGGGAAAGGGTGAAACAGGGAAGCTCGGTGCGGAGGGGATCCTTTGCGTCGCCGCGGGCGAGGATCGCTTCGGTGAACACTGGGGACTTGGCAGTCGAGCCAGCGACGCTCGTTGCGCTGAACGACCACGCTGTCGCTTTGGCCCATCGGCAGCGGGTCACGCGGGGACGGAAACTGCGCACCGATGGGACGGTCGTGCGGTATCGTGAAAGCAATGATGCCGAGGACACCGGCACCGTAGCGAACCGAGAGGAGTCAAGGTGAGCGATCCAACCATCTCCACCATCCACCATGTCACCCTCAACGTGCAGGACCTAGAGCGGTCGGAGCAGTGGTACAGCCAGGTGTTGAACTTCAGCCGACTGGCGGCGTACGACACGCCTGCCTTCAAGCGCGTCATCCTGAGGCACCCCTCCGGTATCGTCCTCGGGCTGAACAAGCATGATGACCCCGAGGCAGACGCGCCGTTCAATGAGCGGCGTGCGGGTCTGGATCATCTCGCATTTCAAGTCGGCGAGCGGGTCCAACTGGAGGCATGGGTGACCCGCTTCGAAGAGCACGGCGTCACCCATTCTGAGATCAAGCCTGGAGCCATCCCTGGTTCCTTCCTCGTCGCCTTTCGCGACCCGGATGAGATTCAGCTCGAGCTCTTTGTGCCCGCTCGGCCCATCTCCTGATAGCCAGAATCCGCATCTTGCCTCCGTGACCGGCCACGATCTCTGCGGTCCTGTACTAATTAGCTTGTCACCTCACATTGAGCGGCATCTGGATGCTCTAGCGTCGGCAGATGCGTTGTTGCCTCGTCGGCCAGATCGAGCAAGAACTCGGTCAGCGCAAGCTGGCGCTCCACGATGAGCCGGAAAGGCATGCCACGCCGTTCCTCTGCTGCCGCGTGGCGCCGTGCGTCGCAGAGATCGATGATCAGCTCGATCAGCGTCGGCACGGTGTAACGCAGCGCGGCTGATGCGGCATAACCAAAGCGCACTAAACGGCGATCACCACGCCAGCCGGCCTCGCGCAGTCCCCGCAGGTATCCCTCGAAGATCGGCCTTTCCAAAGGAAAATACCGTCCCGCTGCTTCATGGCCGCCGCCCTTTCGTCAACTCTCCCCCACCTTACGCCGCGCCCACGATCTGGCTCCGCTCTCTCCAACTCTTTAAGGGACACACATCGTTGGGCTTCGTGTTGACTAAATGAATATGCGTGGTATCATGCGCCCGAAGGACGTAACAGTCACTACGTAGCAACCGTTGGGTGGAAGGCAACATCGCAAGCTCCGTACCTCCCGTACTCGACAAATTGGGAATGTGCCACGACCCGAACAAACCTAAAAGCGGTGTGTGACCTCTGGATATCCGTGTGCGGAAGTATAGGACCGAGGACGAAGATGCATGGGATGCGCTGGTATGTCGTTCGAGGAATGGCACATTTCTACACACGCGTCGCTTTCTCTCATACCATGGCCAGCGATTCCAGGACGCGTCGCTGGTGTTTGTGGACAGCGCAGATCGCATCCACGGAGTGTTACCGGCAGCTGT
>DASVZE010000535.1:0-3826 GCA_036391775.1 Chloroflexota bacterium
GGTTTGATGGCGATGGGTGGGACCTGTGGATTGCTCACTGGAGAACGGGACCGATGCCGTTGGAACAAACGCTAAGCTTTGAGTATAACGCCACCTGCCTTGCCAACGAGATTGCGACGGTCAAGGAAAAGACAAAAGCGACCCAGGTGATCCTGGTCACTCACAGCATGGGCGGCCTGGTGAGCCGGGCTTATCTCCATTCCAGCACATACGCCACGCGCCGGGATGTCAAGACCTTAATTACAATGGGGTCTCCGCACACCGGCATTGCGGTCACAATCTTGAAATATCTTTTGTTTGGCCAGTATACCGTCGACTTTTGCAAATATAACCCTGGCTTTTGCGAAGTTGATCCACTGTACATGCTTTACTTTAACACGTTCAAGGACACGATTACTCCGAACTATTATCTCATCGGCGGCGACAAGAATTACGGCCCAATCGGGTGGCTGGTCTGGCTGACGGATGGAACAAACGACGGGCTGGTTGGGCTCAACAGTGCGCTGGGCCGGATGCCATGGGGGAGCGACGTGCTTGGCCGCCCGGCAGGGAGATACGAGACGGACGAGACGCATATTGATCCCTGGGGCCGGAGCTACTTTAAGCCGGACATGTTATCGCTCTACAGCAGCGCGTACAAATGCATCCGCGAGATTATCGGCGGAGCGCCCGGAAGCAACTGCAAGGCCCCCAAGGCGCCGCAGCAAGCCACTGCCGGCACTGCCGATTTGAATTTGACACCACTGGAGCAGGGACACATCCTAACCGGAGAGACCAAGACGTTTAGCGTGACGGTGGACACCACCGGCCAGAGCAATTTCGGGCTCACGTGGCCATCCGACACGCTTTCACTCGCGCTGGTCGATCCGAATGGGCTGACCATCGACGCGGCCTATGCCGCAGCGCACCCGTCGCTCCTTACGCTCGAGACCGGTGCGGCGGGGAACGGTAGCCCTGCCTGGGTAACCTACTCGTTTACCAATACGATTCCCGGCAATTGGACCCTCAAGATTGATGCGCCCAATGCCGGCGCGAACGGCGTCGACTTCCTGGCCTTGACGGCTCTCTCCAGCTCGCGCTCGCTGACCGTGAGCGCCGGGTCGAGCCCCTTCAAGATCGGCGCATCCGCCGTCCTCTCGGCCACACTTCAGAGTGGGACAAGCGGCATCACTGGCGCGACAGTGACCGTGGACATCGCCCGGCCTGATAACATTACGGATACGGTGAGTCTGGCCGACCAAGGCAATGGACTCTACCAGTCGAACTATGTAATACCGAATGCTCCGGGTAACTTGCAGGCAAGCTTTACCGCCGGCGGCACTGACAACGGAACGCCATTCAGCCGCCAGGCGCTAGCGCTGCTCACCGTGATGCCCGAGACGGCTACACTGGCGGGCCAGTACGCCAGCCGCCCGGTCGACGAGAATGGTGACAAGATTCCGGAAGCGCTGTTGGTCGACGTCGGCGTCACGACGACCGCTCCGGGCAACTATGACGTGACGGCCGACCTGCAAGCGGGCGGCAAGGTCGTGGCGCAATCGGAAAACCTGCTGGTCTCGGCCACCGGTATGCAGACGGTGACGCTGCGCTTTGATGGGGCTGATATCTGGCGCTCGCGCGCGAACGGTCCCTACACACTTACCAACCTGCGGATTCAGGACCTGCAGCTGGCCGCTCCCGCGCTGTTTGCTTCCAACCTCTACAATACCAAGGCTTACCCTTTCAACAAATTCGCCGCGGGCACCGAAGAGAACCGGCCGGACATTCAGTACAACGGCTGGCGCGGTATGATGAATGCCGGCGCGAGCAGCGGCAGCCTGCGGGTTAGCGATGTCGCGAATGACAAGGTGACGTTCGCGTTTACGGGACCAAGCATCACCTGGATAACCAAAAAGGGACCGGACGGCGGTCAAGCCCGGGTGGTGATCGACGGAACGGTCAAGGGCATCTATGATCTATACAGCGCGACAGACCAGTGGCAGGTGCCCATCAAGTTCAAGCTCGCCAACACCGCCCACACGCTCGTGATCAAGGTGCTGGGGACGAGGAACACGGACTCGACCGGGTCCATGGTAGCGGTGGACGCGTTCCTGGTGGGGTCCAGCCAGACAGAGGATACGGCGAAAAGTGTCAAGTTCAACTCGTGGATGGGCACAGCAGCGACGACCGCGACCGGCGGCGGCTATCGCTCCAGCGTGGCCAAGAATGCGATCGCCAGTTTCTCATTTACGGGGGAAAGCGTCGATTGGGTGACAGCAACGGGGCCGGCTTATGGCAAGGCGCAAGTGAACATCGACGGGATGCCAAAGGAGACTGTAGACCTCTACTCGGCAACTCAGAAATGGAATGTGGTCAAATCCTATCCGAACCTCGGCGATGGGGTGCACACGATCCAGGTCCAGGTGCTGGGTGTTCATAATGTCAAGTCGACCGGCAACGGCGTAGTGCTCGATGCGTTCAGCGGCCCGGTGTCTGCGGAATTCACGAATGCTTCGGTCCCGGCGGACACCGATGATATGCCGGATCAAGCTGAGGGAAATGGAAACGCGCTGCCGCTGCTTGGCTTGGCCGGTGCGTCAGGACTCGCCGGTCTGTTCTGGCTGCGAATGAGGTAAGCAACTGTCACGCAGGGGCTTTTTGCCTTTATCTTTAATTGCTTGTGTGCGAGAATCGGAACAGGGGCGAGCTGGCGGCTCGCCCCTGTTCGCACCTACAGTGACAAATCACCAAATCATAACATGAAAGGATCAAGAGAATCCAGCTAATCGAAATGTCAAGTATTGCCAATACAGCGCAACCCGTCGCTCTCGCTGTAAACGGCGTCTCCTTTTACGAATATCCCAACACAGGATGCGGCCGGTAGGCCTCTTCCAGATGGCGGACCTCCTCCGGCGAGAGGTGAACCGAGAGTGCTGCGACTGCATCCTCCAAATGGTGCGGCTTGGTGGCACCGATAATTGGAGCGGTGACGACCGGTTTGGCAAGCATCCACGCCAGCGCGATCTGTGCCATCGGCACGCCGCGCGCATCTGCCACCTCGCTTACTCGCTGTGCGATCTCCAAATCCTGTTCCGTATATAGACTTTGGCTGTATCGATCCGTCTCTGCACGCCGCGTTTGACTGTGTTCTTTTGATGGTTGTCGCGTGAGCGCTCCTCTGGCGAGCGGCGACCAGGGGATGACGGCAATGTTTTGATCCTGGCAAAGCGGCAGCATTTCCCGTTCCTCCTCCCGGTAAATCAGATTGTAATGAGGCTGCATGGAAACGAAACGGGCCCAGCCGTGCAGGTCCGCGGTGAACAGCGCTTGCGCAAACTGCCAGGCGTACATCGAAGACGCTCCAATGTAGCGCGCTTTGCCGGCTCGCACTATATCGTTCAGGGCCTGGAGCGTCTCTTCGATCGGTGTGTCATAATCCCAGCGGTGGATCTGGTACAGATCGACGTAATCCGTCCCGAGCCGCTTCAAGCTGGCGTCGATTGAGCTGAGGATATGTTTGCGGGAGAGGCCGCGGTCGTTCGGGCCAGGTCCCATTTCGGAGAAAACTTTGGTAGCAATGACTACCTGGTCCCGGGAAGCAAACTCGCGGAGCGCCCTGCCGACAACTTGCTCGCTCCGCCCGTCGTTGTAGACATCCGCGGTATCAAAGAAATTGATGCCCAGTTCGAGCGCCTGCTTGAGAAACGGCCGGCTGGTGGCTTCGTCGAGCGCCCACGGCCAGCGCTCAGTCGGCCCGCCATAGCTCATGCAGCCCAGGCAGATGCGCGAGACCTTCAGCCCTGTGTTTCCAAAGCGTATATAGTCCATGCGTTCCTCTAATTGAATC
>DASVZE010000536.1:0-1611 GCA_036391775.1 Chloroflexota bacterium
TGGTCGAAATGCTTGGACTGCACTCCGGAGATGTCGATGCCGAGACCAGCCAACACCGCCACTGCGTCGGGATGGACGCTCGAGGGCTCGCTGCCGGCGCTGACAACTGTGACTCCATCACCACCCATTTGACGCATGATCGCCTCTGCCATCTGCGAGCGCGCCGAATTGTGCGTGCACAGGAACAAGACCCGAGTGGGATCGTTGGGCGGCAAATCAACGAGATCAGGCTCCCCAGTCACTGCCAGTCCTGGATGGAGCGCACTGCCGGCCGCCAAGTACAGCGTGCGAAGCCGATCAAAATCAAGGCTGTAATAGACGTCGCGAGCATCGGCGCTGCTGCGCCGCTCTGTTACTAAACGCTCGCTGCGGAGCCGTTTCAGGTGATACGACACGAGATTCGCCGGATGATCCACCAGGTGGACGAGCTCGTGGACCTGGCGGTCACTGCGGGAAAGGGCGGAGAGGAGTCGCCAGCGAAGCTCGCTGGCAAGAATCTGAAAAACGGCAGGGACAGGGGGATCGGCCAGCATCTGACAACCCTTTACCACAATATGATTTGATTCAAATGAACCTGTACTATTACACCACATTGAGCACAAGGGTTCAAGATACCGGCGACCGTCCATAAGGTCGGAAACTGACTCGTGTCTCATCAATAAGCCGGATCGTAAAATAATGGAACTCACATAGATCTGCAAGGACCTGCAATTGGCGAGACCAAGAAGTCACGGGGGCGCGACACCATGACCGCACGGACGATCGCCGGCAAAGTCCGCAGCGCACTGCCTCATCTCGGTGCCGCGGAAGCAGCGGACGTTACGCGCATCGTTGACACTTTGCTGCACGTTTTCCAGCCTGAGGCTATCTACGTATTCGGTTCTCAGGCACGGGGGACGCCATCTCGTCACAGTGACGTTGACCTCCTCGTCGTAGTACCGGATGCGGGCGAGTTTCCCCACCACCTGGCTCAGCAGGCGTATCGGGTCATCGGCCACCATGTCGTTCCCGCGGACATCGTCTTTATGAGTGGGCCAGATTTTGAGTGGCGCGCCGACGTCACGACCTCCCTTCCGGCTACGGTCCTGCGGGAAGGCAAGCTGCTCTATGGCGCCGCCTGATCCCGGCGCGTTACGCGAGGCACGAGAATGGCCGGCGCGGGCCGAGCGCGATCCACAGGCTGCGAGAAATGAGCTCAGCGTCTCCATGCCGCTGCCGGAGATCAGCGCCTACCACGCGCAGCAGGCAGCGGAAAAAGCACTCAAGGCCTTCCTGACTGCACGCTCCACACCCTTTCCATATACACACGATCTCGTCCAGCTCCAGGGCATACGCGAGGCTATCGAGCCCGCGCTTGCCCACTTTCTAGCTGCGACTCAAACATTGAGACCTTACGCGACGCTCTACCGCTATCCGGGCGGCCCACTCGCGCCTCCCATAGAGGAGGCGGAGAAAGCCGTTCAGCTTGCGGACGACCTGGTACGGCATGTGCGGCAGCTCCTGGAGCCGACCCCGTAGCCGGGACGACCACACCACACAGTTGGGGGCATTGACCAAGACAAAACGTCCAACGGAGTGAGAATCATCCGATGGTGGATAGGGAATCGATCG
>DASVZE010000537.1:0-2774 GCA_036391775.1 Chloroflexota bacterium
ACAAGGCCCTGGCTCGTTGCGCGTTCTGAGGTTGTTTCCCTGCGTCGTCAATAGCCAAGCCAACGATGAGCTGGTCGTCTACTGTGAAGCTTAGAATAACCCTTTCGAACTGCTTGTCTCTCGCCGTCAGGTAGACCGTGAACGATCGTCGGGGGTATTGCAGACCACGCTCTACGATGTGCGTCAGCGTGAGCGCTGGCTCCCAAGAGACGTCACTCATACTCGCACTGCCATCCGTCGCAGACTCTGGTTCCAACATTAGCTCTTCGTCTGCCCGATCTTCGCTTGCAGCTCGATCAACATATGTATCAATGAAGCGATCAATCGTTTCTCGGTCCCGCAATCTTGTGAGCCCATAGATATCCAGTTCCGGCGACATTATCCCTCCTTATCTCTGGTTTTTTCTGTGACTATTCCATACCAGAATTTGCATATTGGGTTCCAGATATCAAGCCGAATTGGCGCCCAAGGCCTGGCAGAAAGCGCCACAAGAATCAGAGTGCTTGTCTATTGCGTGGATAGTATACACAAATGAGCATGGCTTATACGCGCCCGAGTTGAAAACGCGCCGCGTTGCTCCCTCAATCGTAAATCGCGATTTGCTCAGCAAATCGTCCGAAATCGCCGTAGCGAAGCGAAGGCCCCGCCAAGCGGGGTAAATTCCCCTTGCGCCCCTCCTGTCCGCCGTGAAACCTCCATGAAACGAAAACTCCCTCTTTCGAGGGAGTCGAGGCTGGGGCGTAGGGTTTCGAACCCCAAACTTCACATCCAGAGTGTGACGTGATACCGTTTCACCACGCCCCAATATATTTGAACAGCGGGCCGTATTTTATCATGCCCCGCCCTACGCGGCAAGTGCGGTTACGCGGCCTGAGTATGCCGCCGCTTCACGGTCTGATTGATGCAGGCTGAAAGCTGATAGCTGACGGCTGAACGCTATTTTCTCGCTGCCCTGCGCGTGTTGTCTTCCAGGTCCAGCAGGATCAGCAGTCCCTTCGAGACCGCCTGCATGGCTGCGAAATACAGCGCGCCGTGCAGGGGGCGCTCCAGGATGTACAAGACGTTCTGCGCCACATCGGTGAAACCCATGCCGGGCATGAGCCCCCGGATATACTGGAGAAAGAAGACTCCACCGCCCACAATCACATCGACAATGTAGATCGCCGCCACCACCCAGGACAGGATCCCAATGACGTGCGCCATCCGTAGCACCGCGTCGCGGTCGAAATAGGTCCCCAGGAATCTCTCCGGCTTCTCGGTCATGGCTCCTCCTTGGCCCTCATCATGGCCATCCAACACCACGCGACGATTGGACGATCAGTCTACCAAGCTACCAATTCACGAATCTACCGATCTACCAGTCTACCAATCTACCGGTCTACCCGACCATCTTCTCCAGCTCGTTGATCGCGGCGCGGACCCGCTTGAGAACCGTATCCCGCCCGATCACATCCATGCTCTCGAACAGCGGCGGGCTGACCTTCTGCCCGGTCACCGCGACCCGCAGGATGCCGAACACCTGCCCCGCGGACAGCCCCAACCTCTCGACAAGCGCCCGCATCGGCGGCTCGGCGTTCCCGACGGTGAGCGGATTCGCCGCCTCGAGCACCTGCAGCGACTGCCGCGTGGCATCGAGCGCCTGCGCAGGTGTCAGGTCCTTCGAGACCAGCTTGCCCGGGTCGGGGCGCACATCTTCGCGGAAGAAGAAGCCTGCCATGTCCACGACCTCATCCAGCGTGGTGAGGCGCACCTTGACCAGCGGCGTCACCCGCATCAGCACGTCGTCTGACACTGACAATCCGGCCTTCACCAGGAATGGTTTCAGTCGCCCGGCCAGGTCGGCGTCTGACAACATCCGGATGTGCGTGCCGTTGAAGTGATCCAGCTTGGTGAAGTTGATGGCCGCCGGCGACGGATTGAGGTGGTCCAGGTCGAAACGCTCGATCATGTCCTTCAGGGTCAGGACGTCGTCTTCCGCCACCCCCCAGCCCATCAGCACCATCCAGTTCAACACGCCCTCGGGGATGAATCCCAGGTCCTGCATATCCTTGACGAAGACGGAGTGACCTTCCTTGATCGCATCGGTCGCGTCGCGCTTCGAGAGCTTGCCCTTGCCGCTCGGCTTGAGGAACAATGAAAGGTGCACCCAGGCCGGTTCCTCCCAGCCGAACGCCCGTACGATGTTGACATGCAATGGAAGCGTGCTCAGCCACTCGGCCGCGCGCAGCACGTGCGTGATCTCCATCAAGTGGTCATCGACCATCGCCGCCAGGTGATAGGTCGGCAGGCCGTCGGACTTCAGCAGCACGTAGTCGTCGATGTTCTTGTTCTCAATGACGATGTCGCCACGGATCACGTCGTGCGCGACGGTCGTGCCTTCGTGGGGCATCTTGAAGCGGATGACGTGACGCTCGCCGCTGGCGACCCGCCTGGTAGCCTCATCCGGATCGATACGTCGGCACAGGCCGTCATATAGCTGAGGTTCCTTGCGTTTCTGCTGCTCCTGCCGCATCTTCTCGAGCCGGTCCGGCGTGCAGAAGCACGGGTAGGCGTGCCCGCTGTTCACCAGCATCTGCGCGTGCTGTGTGTAGATCTCGCGCCGCTCGGTCTGCCGGTATGGCCCGTACGGGCCGCCCACGTCCGGGCCTTCGTCATATTCCAGCCCGAGCCAGCGCAGGCCGTCCATGATCTCCCGCTCGGCGCCCGGAACTGTGCGCTTCACGTCGGTGTCTTCGACGCGCAGCACAAACTTGCCGGCCGTCTTTTTGGCCAGC
>DASVZE010000538.1:0-2449 GCA_036391775.1 Chloroflexota bacterium
GACAGTCAGGACCCGATTGACACGGCCACCATCGCCCAGCATGAGGGCCCCACGCTGAACTCGCTCGATCCTCCGCGCTGTCCCGTCTGCCATCAAGATCAAGGTCTCGGCGGTAAAGCACCCCTGAAAGGTGCACGTTCCAGGGGGACTGATGCTGACGCATGCATCAGCTCGCCCATGTTCTCCTCCTGTCTCCACCCGCAGTCTACCCGCTTCATCTCTCTTTCCGAGACAGGCTCAGGAGCCCGCCCCTGCGGGGACCGCTTTGCAGATGGGCATAGTCTCCAATGATGTACGAGCCCTGCTCATGGAACCGTTACTACTTGGCCTGATCGAGCGCCATGTTCAGCTTCAGGACATTGACACGCGGCTCGCCCAGCACGTCAAGTGTGCGATCTTCGGTGTACTTCTTGACCAGAGCGAGAACCGCGCCCCGGCTCATTCCCCGCGCTTTAGCCACGCGCGCCACCTGGAGATCGGCGTAGGCGGGGCTGATGTTGGGATCGAGACCGCTGGCGGAGGTCGATACCGCGTCGGCCGGCAGCGGATACTTCGGCGGCAGATCGTTCTCCTTGCGGATCAGGTTGGCCTGGGCAAGCGTATTCTTCAGCAGAACTTTGTTCGTCGGACCCAGGTTCGTGCCCCCGGAGGAGGTAGCATCGTAGCCTTTGCCCGCGGCGGAGAGTCGGGGATGGAAGTACTGGGGCTTGGTGAAGTTCTGCCCGATCAGGCTGGAGCCGACAATCTGCCCCTGCGCGTTCTTGAGCAGCGACCCGTTTGCCTGATCGTGGAAGAAGACCTGGGCCACACCCGTCATGACGAATGGGTAGATGATTCCGGTGCCGATCATCAGGACGACGGTCATGAGGACCGAGGTCAGGAGTAACCCCCGGACCGAGGATCGCGTGGTGGATGGTGATTGCTTCGAGGCGGCAGCCGGCTGGGATGATGCTTGAGCACTCATGAGAAATCCTTATGAGGTGAGATGAACGGCCGTCAGAATGATGTCGATGGCCTTGATGCCGATGAAGGGCACGATGATGCCGCCCAGACCGTAGATGAGCAGGTTGCGACGCAGAACGGCTGCCGCTCCGACGGGCCGGTACTTCACTCCCCTCAGGGCCAGCGGAATCAGGGCCACGATGATGAGGGCATTGAAGATAACTGCCGAGAGCACAGCCGAGTGCGGGGTCGAGAGCCTCATGACGTTTAGCGTGTTCAGCTGGGGGAACTGGGTGCTGAACATGGCCGGCAGGATGGCGAAGTACTTGGCCACGTCATTGGAGATGCTGAAGGTAGTCAGCGCCCCTCGCGTGATCAGGAGCTGTTTTCCAATGGCTACCACCTCGATCAGCTTGGTGGGGTTGTTGTCAAGGTCCACCATGTTGCCGGCCTCTTTGGCGGACTGTGTCCCTGAGTTCATGGCCATACCGACATCGGCCTGCGCCAGAGCCGGAGCGTCGTTGGTCCCATCGCCTGTCATGGCCACCAGCTTACCCTCGGCCTGCTCGGCCCGGATGAGGCCGATCTTGTCCTCCGGCTTGCTCTCTGCCACGAAGTCGTCGACTCCCGCCTCGCCCGCGATCGTCGCAGCCGTCAGGCGGTTGTCGCCGGTGACCATGACGGTACGGATGCCCATCCGCCGTAGCTCGTCGAAGCGCTCGCGTAGACCGGGCTTGACCGTGTCCTTGAGGTAGATCACGCCGAGCGCCTCTCCATTCTGGGCCACGGCCAGCGGTGTGCCGCCCTCGCCGGCGATCCGATCGGATACTTCCTTCAAGTCAGGTGGGGTGTAGGACACGATCTTTTCAATGGCGTCGACGGCACCCTTCATGATCTGGTCGCCGTTGAGCTTGATACCGCTCATGCGCGTTTCGGCGGTAAACGGTACCAGCTCAGCGCTCGTTAGCATGTTTCCATCGACCCGGACGCCCATCTGTGTCGCCAGAGCCACAATGCTCTTGCCCTCCGGCGTCTCGTCCGCCAGGCTGGAACGGAGGGCTGCCTCGGTGAGCTCGGCTTCGGTGTGACCGCCAACCGGCACGAACTGGAAGGCCAGGCGGTTGCCGTAGGTAATGGTTCCGGTCTTGTCCAGGAGCAGGGTGTCGACGTCGCCCGCTGCCTCGACGGCACGGCCGCTCATGGCCAGAACGTTGAACTGCACCAGGCGATCCATGCCCGCGATGCCGATGGCCGAGAGCAGTCCACCGATGGTGGTGGGAATAAGACAGACCAGCAATGCGACCAGCGTCGTCACGGCAACCGCGCTGCCGGAGTAAATGGCAAAAGGCTGCAAGGTGTAAACGGCCAGCAAAAAGATGATGGTGAGCGAGGCGAGCAGGATGTTGAGCGCAATCTCATTGGGCGTCTTCTGCCGGGCAGCCCCTTCAACCAGGGCGATCATGCGGTCAATGAAGGTTTCTCCCGGGTTGGCCGTGATGCGGATCTT
>DASVZE010000539.1:0-3707 GCA_036391775.1 Chloroflexota bacterium
TGGCCTGCCTCGTGGACGATCCACTTCTCCATCACCACCTCGTCGCTAGCATCGCGATACATGGTGCGGGTGTAAGCGTAGCCACCGGGCACCTGGCACGGGTACGTCGTGACCCGTAACTCGCCCTCGGCGGAACCGCCTGTGGCCCACTGTTTCATCACTCGGTCAGCATTCCTGGGGTTCACCGTCTTGTCGCGGTCTCCGTGGAAGACAATCACCGGGACCGCACGAGCGCCCGATTCTCTGCTCTCTCTGGTGCGTTCTGGTGGTTTGCCGGCGTTGTCCCCCTGCATCGCCCGGAAAGCCTCCTGCAGGGTGCGGGCAGCGCCGGGGGCCACCCCAGAGTGGATGCCGACAGCTGCAAAGAGGTCGGGGTATGTGGCCGCCATAACCGCTGCCATAGCGCCCCCGGCCGACATTCCCGCCACATAGACCTGAGCAGGATCGATACGGTAGCCGGCCATGATGTGCCGCGTGGTCTCAGCAATGATCGAGGGCTCTCCCCCGTCCCGGGTTTGGTGGGAAGCCTCGAACCAGTTCCAGCAGCGCCCCCCGTTCGCCCGGCGTGCTTGCTCAGGGTATACCACGATGAAGGTCTGCTCCTCCGCCACGAGATTCATCCGCGTGCCGACCGCGAAGTCGTCGGCTGTCTGGGTGCAGCCGTGGAGCATGACCAGGAGGGGGACCTCCTGGCCCCGATAGCCACTAGGAATATAGAGCTTATATGAGCGGGCGCCGGCGGCATTGGTGTAGGTTCCCACGAGGAACTGGCCGGCCTCGTCACGCGAGGGTGAAGCTGAGCCGGCTCGGGGTATCGCCGGTCCAATCCCCGTTGGCTCCGATTCCTGTCGCCCTGCCGTTCCCAGATCCTCGACCACCCGGTAGGCGGCATCGACCGTGTCCGCGGGTGGTGGGGTCATGACTGGCGTGACGTGAGGCGACGGGACACCTAATGTCCGCTGGATCAGGGCTGTGGCCTCGAGGACTTTCCCTTCCCGTGTGAGCCGGGTTGCCTCTGCCATGCCGCTGAACATCTGCTCGTCCATGGTACGATGACTCCTTCTCTTCAAGTGAGGTATATCCCGGCGCCCCGCCAGGGATCACCTGTATTAACGAATCCGGTCTGCCAGGGCTGCCCGTACGGCTGGACTTGCCCGGAGCGCGCCCAGGACCTCGATCGACTCGATCGTGTCCCGCGCCAGCTCCGGTGAGACATCGTCGGCGATGCTGACCAGGCCCACCACGAGGATCTCGAGCTTCTTGCCCCGAGCAGCCACGGCTTCCAGATCTCGACGCGAATAATGCTCCAGCCCCAGGACCATCCTCTTGCGGGCAACCGTCTGCTTGACGGTGTCACCATGGCCGGCCAGTTGATTCCGGGTTGCCGTCCGGATGAAGTCGGTCCGGTTGGAATAGAAGCCCTGCCGCACCAATAGGTCGATCTGGCCGAGGTCCACCAGCCCCAGATTGATTGTGATCTTCTCAGTCTCGCCGACGTGCACCATCTGTATACCATCCAGGTAGATGGTAGCACACAGGGAACAGCTATCCCTGGGAATGGAGAACCAGGGCAAGCTCGGCCCAAGTCTCGGCCCAGGCGACGTGCCAATCAGCCGTGCGACGGTGGAGATTGACTTTGAGCCCAAGAGTGGTTGACGGCGAGACCCGGACACAAGACGGACACAAGGCGGCCCGCAGAATCGGCGCCACCAAAGCGAAAAACGCCCCGCAAAGCGTGTCACGCCGGCGTCACGCTCAGTGAGTAGTGTGAGTCCATGTATCCGCGTCGGTAAGGTCTCGAAGAAGCAGACTGAGCCGCGCCTGATACTCACCAGGCCCAAGTCAGAATTTATGGAGGGTATACATGCGACGAATGGTGTTAGTGTCGTGTCTAGTCCTCGCCGCAGCGGGCGGACTCGGTTGGGGAGACCGTGGCTCCGGACCCGGAGTCGCTCATGCGGCGCCGGCATGCACCAAGGTGAACCTCTGTCTCTCCGCGCAGTCCGACGGACACACGTGGTGGATTGTGCTCGGGGGGCAGCACCTGCAAAGCGGGACCTACGTCACCTACTCTTACGCAACGACCGCTGGTGGTAGTTTTGGCGCGGTGCTTGTGTCATCCAACAACGGCAGTCTCAACGACACGATCCAGGGAGGCCCTTGCCCTGCCGGCTTCGTCAACGCGAGTGCGTCCGGGACTACCTCCAAAGGGGGCACCGCCACTGCGACCTTGAGCAACGCGGCACCTTGTTGACGTCGCACTGAGTCAGCCCCATCTGGAGGGGGAGAGGATGGCGCGCTGACAAGTGAATAGGGCAGGAACACGGTACAGCCGTGTTCCCGGCAATCGTGAGTGGCCAGGAGAGAGAAGGTCCTGGCCACTTCCGTTTGTCGCGATGTTTCCCAGCCTGGCATCGCGCGCGAGCAGAGTACGCTGGCCGCGTAGGCGTCTGGTCGGTGGTGCGTGTCTCCTAATTCTCTTCAGAACCCATGCCTCGTCTTCGGTTTATCTCATCGAGGCTATATGAGTGGAGGTCCGATGATCTCCGAATCAAAGTTGCGGAAGTGTTCTACCATGTCTTGCTGGTCCATCCCGTGTGACTGCAGGTCGGAGATCCCATAGAGAAAGCGCTCCGTCCCGGGAAGAGTCACGGCAATCATCTGTCCTTCGTCTGGACCCACACTGGCAAACGTATGTGCCGTTCCGCGAGGGACATAGGCGAACGTGCCGGGGCCGCCCTCAATTTCGTCATCGCCGATCTTGAAGCGGTACCGGCCCTTGAGCACGTAGTAAAGCTCGTCGATGGCGGCATGGATGTGCAGAGGTGGCCCTCCCGGCCCCGGGTTGGTGCAGACGGCTGCCGTGAGTGCATCTCCTGTCCGGGCGCCTGTCGCCAGGAGCCGAAGCCCTAGATTGTCGATGCGCTGTCCTTCTTCCGGTTGCAGGACGTATGCATGGGAGCTATTGGGACGTGTTTCTGCGGTCATTTCATTCTCCTGAGCTTGTGTGTCACAGTCTCTCCCTCTCTTAAAGTGGGAGAGGGGGGTGAGGGGACCAGGTCGATGCCTTCGCATCCGGAGCAGGGTCCGGAATGTGGATCGATCCGTTACTTCGCGTCGACCCGCTCGACTTCGACCGAGCGGTACGGCTCGTCGCCGACTACCCACATATCGTGTCCCGGCGGGACATCGAAGGCATCACCGGCCGCGACCTCGCGCTCGGTACCGTCCGCCAGCAGGACGAGAGCGCGTCCGGACAGAACGTAGCCGACATGGTGACCCTGGCAGAGTTCGGTGCCCACGACCGGTCTGGCGTGCTCCGTCCAGCGGAATCCAGGCTGCATCGTGGCACGCGTGATCTTTGTCTCGCCGAGAGAGAGCACTTCCATGCGTGCCATGCCGGCTACCTCGCGCACCTGGTCCGGTAGGTCAAAGCTCTTTGCCCGGATCTGTGAGGTTTCGGTCGTCATAGCAGTCCTCCTTGTCTGTGCACCTGAATGTTGGAGTGTCCAATGCATGTCCAATGGGCTGTCGTGCAAGCGGGAAAGGCGGGCCGCCACGCGGGGACGGCCCCCATGACTTTCCTCCGATACGCTGCAATACGTCTGGAATGCTGACGGGTTCCAGGTTAAGCGGGTTCAAGGTCGTCGCCATCTCCCGGACGGGATAGGTTGCCGCTCGCAGAGGGATATTTCCGTGGCACGGCA
>DASVZE010000540.1:0-4818 GCA_036391775.1 Chloroflexota bacterium
GTAAAGATCAAGGTCGCCATGCTGGAGGCAATAACCAAGGTGGCCGAATTCACGATCAAAATGGTCGAGAGAAACCTGTTGGGGTCCTGCCGTAGGTACGCGACGACCTTGCCGACGCCGCCCCGCTCCTCCATCGATCGAACGGCAGCCGGACTGAGCGCCGTGAGCGCGGTCTCGGCCGCTGCAGACATGGCGGCTAACAGAACAGATAGGGCGAGGATAACTCCCTCAACCCAGTAGGCATTCACTGTAAGACCAGATTCGGCTGCCGGAAACGTGGCGTTTTGAACAACTCGCTAATCGAGCTACCTTCATGGATACGGCGGATGGCCTGGCCGAGCAGCCAGCCAACATTGAGAACGGTAATCTTGTCGTCCTTGCACTCCGGTGGGATAGGGATGGTGTTGGTGACGACCACGCGCTCCAGCGCGCTCTCGCGGATGCGCATGGGTGCTTCGGCGGCCAGGACCGGATGAACCGCGTACGCCAGCACCGACCGCGCACCTCGCTCCATCAGCAAATCGGCCGCCTCTTTCAGAGTTCCTCCGGTGGAGATGAGATCGTCGACGATGACGGCGCACTTACCATCAACATCGCCCACCATCTCCAGCATCTCCGCCATATCGGGCTCCGGCCGCTTCTTGGCGATGATGGCCAGGCCCGCGCCGATGCGGGTGCGAAACGCTTCGGCCCGCGCCACGCCACCGCTGTCCGGGGATACGACCACGATGTCTCCCTGCTCCTGCTCGTAGAGATGATCGGCAAGGAGCGGGATCGCGGTGAGATTGTCCACCGGGATATCGAAAAAGCCCTGAATGGCAGGAGAGTGAAGGTCGAGCGCGACCACACGGTCGGCGCCGGCCGTCACGATAACGTTCGCCACCAGCTTGGCGCTGATGGGCTCTCGCCCGGCCGTTTTCTTCTCCTGCTTGGCATAGCTGTAGTAGGGCACGACGGCGGTTATGCGATCCGCCGAGGCGCGCCGCAGCGCATCAATCATGAAGAGGAGCTCCAAAATGTGGTCATTGGAGGGGGCAGATGTCGGCTGGATCACGAACACATCGGCCCCGCGTACATGCTCCTCGATCTTGACCCGGGTTTCGCCGTTTTTGAACCGGCCGACGAGCGCCTCGCCCAAAGGGACTCCCAAGAAATCGCAGATCTCCTCTGCCAGCGGACGGTTCGCGTTGCCACTGAAGATTTTCAGCGCTCCCATCAGGATCTCTGCTCCTGCAACTCCGACTTGTCACTGTCCGACGCGGTGGCCCTCTCTACCTCCTTGATCGTGCGTGCCGGCATGCCGACCGCCAGCTTGCCCGGCTTGACATCACGCGTGACGACGGCACCGGCGCCGGTCGCAGCTCCCTCGCCCACACGCACCGGCGCACGTAGCATGGTGTCACTTCCAATAAAAGCATCATCCTCGATGATGGTTTGATGCTTCTCCACACCATCGAAATTGCAGGTAACAGTTCCGGCGCCGATATTGACACGAGCGCCGACCTGAGCATCTCCCAGGTAGCTAAAATGGTGCACCCGGCTGTCCGGCCCCACCGAAGACCTCTTGATCTCGGCAAAGTTGCCAACCTCTACCCGGGAACCGATACGCGCTCCGGGGCGCAGGTGAGCGTAGGGACCGATACGGACGTCATCCTCGACCACTGACTCCTCCACGGTTGACGCTTCGATTGTGCAGCGCTCGCCGATGGTCGACGACACGATGCGGCTGCTGGGTCCGATTATGCAGGCACGGCCGATATGCGCGGGGCCGGAGATGAAAGTGAACGGGTAGATTACCGTGTCGGGCTCGATCACGGCGTCCTCGTCGATAAACGTACTGGCGCTATCCACGATTGTTACACCCGATTCCATCAAGCGCCGGTTGATCTGCTGATACACAGCTTTGCTCGCTCCCTCCAGGTGAACCAGTGTATTGATACCAAGCGTTGCCTCATCGGCGGGAATGGTCAGCGCTTCAACAGCCAGTCCCTCGTCAACCGCCATAGCGACGACATCGGTCAGATATAGCTCATCTTTGGGAGGGTGTGGCTGGAGACGCGGAAGAGTCCTCCGCAGAAAGTCCGCATCGAACACGTAGGCACTGAAGCTGACCTCGCGGATGGCATGCTGCTGGGGAGTGAGATCGTCCACCTGAACCAGCGCCATCGGCTTACCCCAATCGTTTCGGATGACGCGGCCAAAGCCTCGCGTATCATCCACAATGGCCGTCAGCAAGGTTACAGCCGCGCCGGACTGCAGGTGTAGGTTCAGCATGTTCCGAAACGTCTCGGACTCGATCATTGGTTCGTCGCCGCTTGCCACCAGCACCCGCTGCACCGATAAATCCAGCGCCTCGAGCGCGGTGAGGGCGGCGTGGCCGGTTCCACGCTGCTGACTCTGGACGATGTAGCGGCAGCGGTCTCCAATCACCTGCTCGATCTCGTCGTGACGATACCCTACCACCACCGCCGGCGAACTGAAGCCCACGCCGTGTAGCGCGTCCAGAACACGCACCAGCATGGGCTTGCCTGCCAGCCCATGCAACACTTTGGGCAGACTGGTTCGCATGCGGGTTCCCTTGCCGGCAGCGAGGACAATCGCCTCCTGCGTGAGGTCAGGGGAACCCACGGCTAGGTGGATCGGGTCGTCTGAGTCCCGACCTTCCCGCTCGCGGGATCGGGATACTGGTGATCCAAACAAAAAAGTGAAGCACCTCCATGCGGCTTCACTATGTCGACGATTGCTTTCTAGGCTCTCCACCGGGTGGGAAATTGGCTGGGGCGGCAGGATTCGAACCTACGATCGCGGATCCAAAGTCCGCTGCCTTACCGCTTGGCCACGCCCCACGGCTGGTTGGTTGATTCTACGGGCTGGCAGAACGGCCATTCAACTATGGTGGACGGCTAGATGCTCTTGTCGCCCTCGGTTTCGAATCGTCCAATATGCCATCCAGAGTCCAATCGAGACCACGAACCAGGCCACGGAGGCAGCCAGCAGGACGATCCACGCCGCGTAGCGATCGGCGCCGAACCATACAACTGCGCCAAAGGCAACCAGACCCATGCTGCCCAGGCCGGCACCCAGGGCATCGACCCCGGCAAACATCTCGCCGTCATGGCGGCTGAGCAGGGTCAGGCTGGCGAGCAGGATGGCGGGAAAGGCGAGGAACAGGCCGGCAACCACCGGACCAAAGAGCTTGCCCAGCACGCCGACAACAGCCGCGATCACGCCGCCAAAGGCGAACCGGATAGCGTATTCCTTCCAGGATGTCTCACGTACCTTGGAAGCATCCGCGTTGATAAGAGTGACGACGCTCATCGCAGCATCGCCCCCCACAGTCCGAAGGCAACCACCAGCCACATCGCCATGCTGCCTCCCGCCGTCACCAGCGTACTTGTCTGCTGGCGCAGCAGGATGTGTCCCGTGAAAACACTATAAGCAAGCAAAGCGATCGCCCCGATCACCATGGATCGGCCTTCCAGGCTCGCGTATGCGCCACCGTGAGAGACGAATGCCAGGCCGAGCGTGGTCAACGCCACCGAGGGTGCAGCGCCGAAGATACCTGCGAACAGTTTCGGCTTGAGCACATCGCCCAGTACGGCAAAGGCGCAGACAACCACCCCACCGATGACAAATCGAATAATGATCTCGCCGGGCACGTTGCCGACCTCCTCTTCCTCTCAGGAAGAGGCAACTTGCATGCCACGTTTACATCTCCGCAACATATAGCGCAACGCGCATATCAGAGCGTCCTGTCGTGAAGCAGGGTTACACGGCGCTCGACCTCGCCCAGATATTGATGCCGCCTTCGATCGCGTAGCGGTCAATCTCGGCCAGCTCATCTTCACTGAACGATAGATTGTCCAGCGCTCCCACGCTGTCCTCCAGCTGTCCGACGCTACTCGCGCCGATGAGCGTCGAGGTGACCCGGGGATCACGCAGCGTCCAGGCCAGCGCCATCTGCGCCAGGGATTGGCCACGCCGCTGCGCCATTTCGTTCAAAGCGCGGATGTGGGTTAGGTTCTGCTCGGAGAGCATCTCCCGCGATAGCGACGAGTCCCTGGCGGCACGCGATCCCTCGGGGACACCGTGTAAGTACTTATCCGTCAGCATGCCCTGGGCCAGCGGCGAGAAAGTGATACAGCCGATGCCTTCCTGTCCGAGCACATCCAGCAATCCTTCCTCGATCCAGCGATTGAGCATCGAGTACGAGGGCTGGTGGATCAGAACTGGCGTGCCCAATGAACGCAGGATCTGCGCAGCCTCGCGCGTCTTGTCCGGAGAGTAGGAGGAGATACCGGCATAGAGCGCTCGCCCCGACTGAACCGCCGTGTGCAGGGCACCCATCGTCTCTTCCAGAGGCGTGTCCGGGTCGAAGCGATGAGAATAGAAGATGTCGACGTACTCCAGTCCCATGCGCCGCAGCGACTGATCGAGGCTCGCCAGCAGGTACTTGCGCGAGCCCCATTCGCCGTAGGGACCAGGCCACATGTCATACCCGGCTTTGGTTGAGATGATCAGCTGATCCCGATACGGCCGGAACTCGGAGGCAAAGATGCGCCCAAAATTCTCCTCTGCCGAGCCGTAGGGCGGGCCGTAGTTATTGGCGAGGTCGAAGTGGGTGATGCCAAGATCGAACGCCCGACGCAAGATGGCGCGCTGGTTGTCCAGTGGCCGGTCGTGTCCGAAGTTATGCCAGAGACCGAGCGAGATGGCAGGTAGCTTGAGTCCGCTGCGGCCGCAGCGGCGATACGTCATCGTGTCGTACCGGTCCGGGGCAGGGTCGTACGTCATTCGATCCTCCATCCTGTCTTATGC
>DASVZE010000541.1:0-6125 GCA_036391775.1 Chloroflexota bacterium
GTAAGTCTCTAGAAGAAACGACCTCGCCCGAAAATGGCGCCGAGCAGAACGAGAATTACGATGATCACGATAATAGTCCAGAGCACGGTTTCTGCCTCCTCTCTGCCATGGCTGATATTCGGACCCCGACCGGGGTCCACATGCACTTTCACTATGCACGAAGCGGGCCACGAGTACAACCCCGGGATGGTCGAGGGTGGCCCTCAGGATCTTGCAGCGAATGACCATCGAGCCGGTCGGCCACCACATGACGTGGTTCGGCCAGCACTGTCGCTCCATCTGCCCTGGATGTGCAAGAACTTCAGGGACACCCATCGTCGAATTCGCCGTGGATCTATTGCTCAAAATGCCGGGCATAACCGTCCCTTCGTGGCATTGAGGTAGGACGCAGGGGCACACATACAGAGCAGAAGCGACTGCTATCGTTACATGATGGCCGGACGTGACGTTGTAACAATGTCCCTCAGGACGACCAAAGCAATCGATATCAAGGAGAACTACATGCCCCAACTCCGACGAGGACTACAGGCACTGGTCATTGGTGGAGCAATGCTTGCACCTGTGACATCGGCGCTTGCCGCTCCTCAGCGTAGCCCGTCATTACAAGAGCTTTATTTGCAGAATACGCAGACCGGAGCATCCATGGCGGGCAATCTGACATTCTCGTATCGGTCGGCCGGCCGGCTGGTACGCCATTCCTGCCCGATTTACCGCTGCGCCTACCGGGTACCAAGCAACGCCGTTGTGACTCTGAGCCAGAGTCCATTGAATCCGAACAAGTACCGTTTCAAGACCTGGAGGATTCAAGCTCTGGGCGCCGCCAAAGCGCAGATCTTCAAGAAGCCCAGGGTCCTGGTTGTGATGAGCACAGGCTATACCGCGACCGCGGTGTACACCGCCGTCAAGCACTAACTCCCGTTTCCGTCTTGCTTGCCATTTCCCTGGTCGCCGGCGTGCTTGTCGCCGTGCGCGTGCTTGAATCGGCCGTTGCCTTTTGATGATTCAGGTGGGAGCACCGGTGCGGTTACCGGTGGACCCGGGGTGGTGATCTGCACGGGACGCAGGAGCGCCGGACTCCCGTGCTGCCGCCGTGCAGGTGACGGTTGCACGCGACGTTGTGTCACGGCCGTGGCCAAGGGAGCCGCAGTGGAATGTTGAGACGCAGATCGAGTCTGCGCCGGAGTCACGGTAGGACGTGTGCGTGCGGACCCGTGATGCACGGCGATCAGGCCGGCAAGCGCGGAACCACACAGTACGATAACGGGAAGAGCGATCCTCCAGCCTGCAGGGAAACGGCGTACCGAAACCGGCTTCAGTCCGACGCTGCTCATGGCGGCGCGGAACTCGGCGGCACTGGTGTAACGCTCGGCCGGATCCTTCCGCAGGGCACGCAGCACTAGAGCGTCCACTGCGGGACTCAGCGCCGCGTTGATCCGGCCGGGAGGGAGTGGCGGTTGCTGGACGTGCTGCATGGCGACGCCAAGCGCCGTTTCGGCGCGAAACGGTACCTGCCCTGTCAACATTTCGTAGAGGACGACACCGAGCGAATAGAGATCAGATGGAGGACCCACCACGTCACCACGTGCCTGCTCCGGCGACAGGTAGGCGGCTGTTCCCAGCACGGTACCTTCCGTCGTGATCTGTGTTGCGTTCAGGGGCAGCGCGATGCCGAAGTCCGCCACCTTGACGGTCCCAGATTCACCGACCAGCAGATTCTGCGGCTTGATATCCCGATGGACCAGTCTCTGATCATGAAAGAACTGCAATGCCACCGCGACTGATTGACCAACTGCCAGGGCATGCTCCAGCCTGAGGGGAGCATCCCTGTGAATAAGTTCCTTGAGGTCCGTTCCGTCCACGTACTCCGAGACGATGTAGTGGAGATCTCCCTCCTGCCCCACGTCATACACCGCGACCACGTGAGGATGGACGGTAAGACCGGCCGCAACTCTGGCCTCTCGGTCAAAGCGCGCCACCAGACTGGCATCGTCCGACAACTGGGGATGAAGCACTTTGATCGCGACCGTCCTCTCCAGCCGGAGGTCGGATGCCATGAACACGGTCGACGTTGCGCCGGTGCCGGCGACCCGTTGCAGCTGATAGCGATTCCCCAGAACACGCCCGATCAACGGGTGCAACGATTGGCCGGCGGTTGTGTCATGCGTCGTCTGCATATTCCAGAATCGAGCAGGATGTATACCTGAGTGCAAATAGCCTGACCTGGCATGTCTCTTGCGCGGCCAGGCTCACATCGACGAGCAGAGGAGAGAGATCCATGTCTGAGGAATATACGGAGCGGAGCACCGAACGTGGCGCCACGAGTCGTGATCAGATCGACTCGGCAGACCGATTGACTGGTGGATACGGCGGTGAGCCCGAGGAGGAGCTTGAGGCGGAAGCCACATCCGGCACCTCAGCACCGCGAGATCTTGGATCTTCCAGCGACGATAGCGGGTTAACGGCGGGGGGCACGGACACGTCAGTCGATCCGCAAGTAGACGACGCTCCTTAGTTTGCTGTGCAAAGTGAGGGGAGTATCCGCGGTATGCCCGAGACATCACAGTTTCCACGTACGGTGTAAGACGCCCTCTCGTAGTAGGCTGGAGTCTGAGAGTCAGCACAGTGTCCCCGCACCCCCGGCATTCCAGCCGGGTACCCGCTTGCGGGTCGCGGAGAGGGGAGCATGGTACGTGGATGTGACACTGCGCCTCGAGCAGTAAACCCATTCAGGACGCAGGATGTTCCCTATGCCAGTCAGCCCTCCGTATAGTCTCCCCCTCCCCCAGGGGGCTGGGGGGTGAGGGAACCGCAGCATGGAGACACCAACCTGACTACCTTGCATGGAGAACGGGCACGCTGGGAGATCTCGCAGCCTATCCCTCCCGCAATCCGCGAATGCCTTCCCGACATCAGCCCGATGCTATGTCACGTCCTATACTGCCGGGGCTATCGCACGCCCGAATCAATCGAAGCCTTTTTTACCCAGGGCACAATCTCGCACGATCCCTTTCTGCTCCCGGATATGGACCCGGCTGTAGTCCGGTTGACGCGTGCCATAGAAAAGCGTGAGACGGTTGCCATCTACGGCGATTTCGACTGTGACGGCATCACAGCGGCGGCCATCCTGGCTGAAATCTTGAGTGGACTTGGCCTCGATCCCCTGGTCCACGTTCCGGAACGAGCTGAAGGCCACGGCCTGCATCCGGAGGCGCTTGCAGCCTTCGCGGACCGCCGCGTGACTCTGCTGATCACCGCCGATTGCGGTATCACCGCCCTCGAGGAGGTGCAGGTGGCGCAGGGCATGGGTATGGATGTGATCATCACGGATCACCACGAGCCGCGGCCGGATGGCGCTCTCCCCGCCTGTATTGTGGTGAGCCCCACACGGCAGGATGCTGTCTATCCCTTCCGCTCTCTCTGTGGCGTAGGTGTGGCGTACAAGCTACTGCAGGCGCTGGCCCAGCGGATCCCGTCAGTACCCGACCTCACCGCTCTGCTCGACCTTGTCGCGCTGGGCACCGTCGCCGATGTCGTTCCACTGGTAGACGAGAATCGATCGCTCGTGCTGCAGGGTCTGCGCCGGCTGCAGCGCACGCAAAGACCCGGCTTGCTGGCACTGTTCTCTGCTGCCGGAGTCGATCGGGGCCGCATCGATCCCACAAGCGTCAGCTACTACCTGGCTCCCCGGATCAACGCCGCCAATCGCATGGCAACGCCGCAGCTTGCCTACGATTTGATGACGGCCACCGACCCAGACGTGGCGGAACAGCTCGCCACACAGCTGAGTAGCCTGAATCAGCAGCGTCAGTTATTGGTAGCCGAGAAGTTTGAGGAAATCGCCGAGCAGATCGGCCCTCCCGTCCAGATCCATAACGAGATCCAGGAGGGCCGCCGGGCGCCTCTCCTGCTTGTGCTGGGTGAGTGGCCGGCAGGCGTCTCGGGGTTGCTGGCATCACGTTTGCTTGAGACATACGGGCTTCCTGCTTTCGTGGGCAGCGATACGGGCGATGGCCCGCTCACCGTGTCGGCACGCGGCGGCCCGGACACGCACATCGACGAGATACTGGAGGGCTGTGAGACGTCTGTGCCTGGAGGAGTGTTTCTCGGATACGGCGGACACGCGCGCGCGGCCGGATTCCGCGTGGAGCGCGATCGCCTCCCGTTGGTCAGAGATCTGCTCCAGGAGCAGGCGAGACAGCAAGTCCGGGTTGACGAGATCGGCTCGGTGCTCTCCATCGACGCCGAGGTCCGCCTGAGCGCTCTGACGCTCCATGCCGCCCGTCAGGTCAAAAGTCTGGCGCCGTTCGGAACGGGCTTTCCCGAGCCCTTGTTTCTGGCGCGCAACGTGGTCCTTGCTCGACGGTCACCGGTGAGCGACGGCAAGCACGCGCGCTTTGCCGCGCGCAGCGGCGACACGCTTATCGACGGCATTTACTTTGGCACCTCTCCTGCCTTTCTCGCGCTTCCACTCGAGAGCCGACTGGACATTGTCTTTCATCTTCAGCTCAACGAGCGCGGCGGCTTGATCAGACAGGAACTGTGCCTGCGCGATTGGCATGCGGCAGCCGGCCCGTCTTCGTGAGTGACCACTATGGACGTGCCGCTACAGCCGATACAGCAAGCCGATCCTGGGCGCGAAGACATAATTGAGCTGGACCAGCACGATAACCGCGATACTCACGTAGGTGTTGATCACGCAAAGGAGCGCCCCAAAAGCGTAGAGGCTCTGGGCCGCGACAATACGACGCATGGTCGCCGCCTTCATCTCGGCAGTCACATCTTCCTTCAATAGACCCGCGCGGGACGCGTACATCCAGCTCATAAGGAGCGCCACTCCCAGAAGCAAGATGTTCAGCCAGTAGACAATAAGGGCTATGCGATAGGTGATGAACCGCGTGAGCATCGCCGTGGAGAACGGCATCAGCGAGACCGACAGCAGAAACCCGAGATGGAGCCATGCCAGGTTGCGGTCGCTACGCTCGAAGTGATTGAGCTGCGTCTGCTGGCCGATCCAGAAGATGCCCAACGTCAGGAAGCTCATAAGGTAGGTGACGAAGCTCGGCCCAAGCTTGAGCAGAGCGTGCCATAAATCCTGTTCGGAATGGATGGGTCCGGCAGTGGGAAGGTGGAGATTGAGCACCAGCAGCGTCATGGCGATGGCAAATAGTCCATCGCTCAAGGCGGAAAGGCGATCCAGGCTCTGACCCGCGAACTGGTTGTAGGTTGCCCTCACAGCAACTCTCCCACGGCGACAGTAGACGATCCAGTTTCCCGCCGGTATCTATGAAAGCTCTAGCCCGTGGCCTTGTGCTCATCGGTCTGGAAGCGCCGGCGCGCCTCGGAAATAACGTCGTGCGCTGCTTCCGCCCCGCCCCATCCCAGAAGATCGGTGTCCTTCTCCTCCAGGAGCTTGTAGGTGGCAAAGAAGTTTTCGATTTCCAGTAGCCAGTGTGCAGGCAGATCGTGCAAATCGTTGATCCCCTCAAACCGTGGATCTCCCACCGGCACCGCGAGAATCTTTTCATCCTCGCCCTTGTCGTCGTGCATCCGCAGGATACCGACGGGTCGCGCAGGTAGCCGGCAGCCGGGAAAGGTCGGGTTGTAGACCACAACAAGTACGTCAAGCGGATCGCCGTCCTTGGAGAGGGTGTCAGGGACGAAACCGTAATCGGTGGGGTAGTGCACCGAAGAATGCAGCACGCGATCCAACCTGATGCCGCCGGAGACATGATCGTACTCGTACTTGTTCCGGCTTCCCTGCGGTATCTCGATCACGACCTCGATGGGATTCATGAGGGAGTCTTTCCTCTCGTCGGCTGATTCACCGCACTCTACCCGTATTCGTGGAGCATGGTCAATCTCCCCACCCCCAGAGCCGTTGCTCGTGGACCAGTACTAACAGTGTGTTGATACGAAGTCCCGGCACGAGGCGCGCGACGGTGATGTGGAGAGGTCCGGCAGTGCTGAGCCGGACTGAGGCGCGATCGAGCGCTTTTCGTGCCCGCACCCTATCGGCCAGAGCTTCGAGTCCCCGCTGCCCGATGGTCCTCGACCACAGGTGCGCAGTCATGACACCCGCCACCTCGGCGACGAACGCGGGTGGAAAGAACGCCCAGGGCGAAATG
>DASVZE010000542.1:0-10699 GCA_036391775.1 Chloroflexota bacterium
CAGTCTTGTATCGTCCAGCCGGTAGAAACTCCATCCGCGGTATCGCTTCATCAGAACAATATCTCTCTGTTTCCGGTCGCGTACGTAAATAACGCTCCCATCGAGGAGAGGTGAATTGCCGGGAAAAACTTCACCGTACGACCACCGTCTAGGTCGAGTCACCACGAATACAAGCGCATGGTGGAGATCCGCGCGCTGGACGGCGTGAGTCGGCGCCGGGCTCATGTAGTCGTATTCACGATATATGGGCAGCTGCGCCGGCAGATAGAAAGTCAGGTTGTAGAGGACGAGAAGCGCAGCTAGCAGGCAGGGGCCGAGCAGCGACACCAGGAGACCTGGCCGGAATCGGAGTCGAAACGGCAGCCGGTAGAGCACAACCAGGCCACGGGCTGCGAGCAGGGCGAAGGCAGGGATGGTCGCAGACCAATATCGGGGACCGTACGATATGCCGGGCCACCAGAAGAAAACGTACGCTGTCATGACGCACACGGCAGACGCACCAAATAGCCCATCCCAGCGATTGGCATGCCCGATCACGAAGGGAACCATGGCAAGCGCCAGCGCGGTGTAGAAGGGCCACCCGAATAGGTGGGCGTGAAGCATCTCCAGGCGGTAGCTCGTGTTCCACAAACCCTGAGCCGGTGTGAAACCGGAGGGTCCCACGTTTGGACCGAAACCGGGATGGTCCCATGTCCACTGCATGGTGTAGAGGTTGATGCGTAAACGGCCGCTCAGCTCCCAGTTATAGAAGAACATGAAGAGGATGGGACCGATCGCGCCAAGCAGAAGAGCAAGCCCGGCACGCGTCCGCCGGACGACAAGCAACGCGAACGGCAGCGCAAAAGCCACGGTGTCCATTTGACGTGTAATGAACGCCATGCCCAAGAAGACACCGGCCAGGAAGAGCAGCCGCCGGCATGGCCCAGGCTCACTACCCTCTCTCGATTTCCTGTCCTGGCCACACTGCCAGTGAATCAGCGTATAGGTAAACCCCATCAGACAGAAGAGGGTCAAGGTGTGCGACATGTACGAGCCGCCCAGGAAGAGGAAAAAGGGCGACGTCAGGAGAAGGGCCGTCGCGATGAGAGCGGTGGGCCGGCCGTATACCTCTCGACCGGTCAGATACAGCAAGAGCATGGTCCCGGCTGCGAGCATGGGATTCACCAGCCATGGGACACCCATGGCAACACCCGCCGCCAGCAGCAGTGGCCAGCCCGGAGTGTCGTGGGTGAACCAATGGCCGTGATAGACAAGCAGATGCATCTCCCCGAAAAATCGTGGCAGCGCCGGAGCGGGCACGTAGAGGCGTTGGAGAGCAAAGACGCGCGCCTGAAACAGGTATGCAACGGCGTCGACCCCGTGTGGCACCCTGTCGAAGATCTGGTCGGCGATCAGCAGCGCGGCACCGCCACCTGCTATCGCCAACAGCAAACCTGCCGCGTCCGCCACCCGCGACAGAGGCAGCGTCCGTGTGTACCGGAGGCTCAGGGGTCGCGCCATCCTCCGAGAGATCCTCGCCAAAGCCAGCCCTGCCCCAAACGTGGCGAGCAGGAGCGCGACGAGGATTTGGGCGACGAGGAAGCTCGTCAGAAGAAGTCGCAGAGTTCGCTGCAGCATTGGAAGTGACTGCAGACGCGTTAGCGTCCGCCCGGCGAGCCGGTGGCCAACCTGCCCGTGATTCCACTCGAACCAGCCGGCATCCGGACGGTCCATGCGGATCTGGAGCAAGTACCCATGGCCGACGCGATCGATGTCGACCAGCAATCCCTGGGCGGCCTCTCCACGGAGCAGATCGGCGGTCACGGTGTAGCGGCGCGAAGTAGTCGTTGAGAAGACCGTCTCTCGGATACTGTCGCCACCGGCGGAGACAGTCATGCCACCCCACGCCGTACTGCCAAGCGCGGGGCACGGCGATCGACACCCGAGAAGTCGCGAGTTTCTGCTGGAGTCCTGAAGGCGAATATCTTCCCAGGCAGGCTGCGGACCGACGAGCCGAAGGGCGCCGCCGAGCAAAGCCAGAGGGCGTCTGTCTGTCGGCATCGCTCCCTGGCCAGTTGAGCTAACCAGCAAGCTCCTGACCGGGCCTGCGTATATGCCGACTCCTCCACCCCGTGCCGGACGCGGAAGAGCGACCGCATCGTCTCCCACTCTGGCAACGAAACGAACGGGCGTAGCCTGGATCGACACGTGGATGCGTTCCTGAAGCGACCACAGATACAGGGCCAGAGCCAGTACGTTCATCGTGATAACAAGGACGAGCAAGTGCCGCTGGCGACACCTTCCGCCGAAATGAATGACCGCGGCAAGTGCCGGCGGAACGATCTCCGGTCGGTGCTTCTCTAACCACGAGGCATATGGCTCGATCATTCCCGCTACCCCCTGTTCCTTTTCGGGTTCGCGGAACGATCTTCTTCAAACGCCGTTTCACAGGCGTTTCACCTCCGGCGGTCACAGTATCAGGCGTGCGAGCATTCTGAACACTCGGACGCCGTAACCGTTGTAGGGAGCACTGTGCCACGCGGGAGGTCCAACAGAGACAGAGGTAGCCGCGCTACACCCCATCGCGGCATCGAACGGATGACAGATACACGGGGGACAGACTGCCGTGTCCGCGCTTTCTTCGCCTTACCCTGTTACCTATGGACGTGGCCATAGCCCGCACGTACGGGAAACGGATCTACCAAGAAGTCTATCTAGTTCATTCAAGACTTCGGGGACGTCCAGAGGACTGTTCCCTGTGGCGACATTTTCACAACCTGATTGTCGAAGTAGTCCGCCACGATGATGTCCCCCTGCCTGTCGACCGTCACACTCGCCGGCTGATCGAGCCGGGCCTGGTGAGCGCTCTCTCCCGTCACGATTCGAATCACGCGTCCTCGAGAATTGAGAATCTCGATGCGGTTATTGTCCGTATCCGCAACATAGATGTTGCCCTGACCGTCCACTGAAACGCCTGAGGGCAAGGAAAACTTCGGCTCCCCACCATATGCCGGTTGCCCGGTTCCATAGCCACCAAACGAAGCTAATTGTTTGCCGGTAGGCGAGAGCTTGACAATCCTGTTATGCTCTCGATCTGCAATGTACAGGTTCCCCTGCTTGTCGGTCGCCATGCCTGCAGGAAACGGGTGTGCCCCCACAAATATCCCGTGAAGTTGAAGCGTATACACTCTGTCTAAGCTCGGTTTCAACTCCCAGACCTGGTTGTGGCCGAAGTCAGAAGCGAACAGGTATCGACCCGCTGGATCGAGGGCCAGCGATCCAGTAGGCCAATTGTTCTCGTTTACCACACGTCCCTGCCGCAAAACCTGGATGCGTTTATTGCCAACATCTGCGATGTAGAGCGTGCCATCCCCAGCGACTTCTAGACCCTCCGGGGAGCTGAATTGCAAAAGTCCCTGCCCGGTCGTGCCCCAAGAGTGGATAGGCTTCCCAGTAGCGTTTAACTCCACGATTCGGTTGTTGCCTTCATCCGACACATAGACGTCGCCGCGGGCATCGGTCGCCACAGCGGCCGGACCATTGATGACGCCCGAGACGCCACCATTGGATGACAGGTATCGTGTTCCTAGTAGGAACACCCCTGCCAGCGCCACGGCAGCCATCCCAAGAAACGCGGGTATGCGCCGGCGCATAGCCATCCGGCTCTTTGCTCTTGACGGAGGCCCGAGCGGGACCGAGCCCCCCACGGGCCGAGGCCGCTGCGCGGCTTTCTCGTCCTCTAGCGTGGGAAGCGCCGACAGAGCGCGCTGCATTGCCACCGCGCTCTGGAATCGATCGCCGGGCGATTTGGCAAGGGCTCGCAGAATGACGGCATCCCACTCTTCTGAGATGCCCGGCCGGACAGCGCGCGGAGGGACGGGGATATCATTGACCTGCATGAGAGCGACGGCGAAAGACTCCGCCGCTTCGAAAGGCGGCCTGCCCGTCACCATGTGATACAGAACCGCTCCCAGGGCATAGAGATCGGTTCTCCCGTCTACCTTCCCGTCCTGCACTTGCTCGGGCGCCATGTAGAGTGCGGTGCCCAGGGTCATCCCGGTCGCCGTCAGGCTGGTGTCGCCCGGGGGCCGCGCCAGCCGGGCCACGCCGAAGTCAGTCACCTTGACGCGATCCCCTCCCAGCACCATCACATTGGCCGGCTTGACGTCGCGGTGGACCACTCCACGTTCATGGGCAGCGGCCAGGGCCGCCAGAATTTGTGCCGCCATGTTCTTTGCCCGGTCCAGAGGCAGCGGTCCATCACGTAGCACGTCGGCCAGCGATCGGCCCTCGAGCAGCTCCATCGCGATGCAGCTGGCGTACTCTTCCACGAACGTGCCGCGGACCTGGACGATATTCGGATGATGGAGCGTGGCCAGGACCGCCCCCTCCTGCTGAAAGCGGAGCAGCGCCTTCGGGTCGGCCTCGGTTCGGGCAAACATCAGCTTCACTGCCAACCGCTCGCCTGTCCGATCGTCGAACGCCTCGAAGATACGCCCCATTCCGCCGGCTCCGATCTGGCGAGTGAGCCGGTAGCGGCCACCCAGCGCGTGGAGCATCTTGCGCACGAACAGCGGGTTACCGCGCGTCCGGCGAAAGACGAACTCCGAGAAATCAGCAGGCGCGCGCTCGTTTCCCAGGAGAGACGCGACCATCGTGGCCGTCTCTTCAGGCCCCAGTCGCCCCAACGCAAGCCGCTCCACCAACCCCTCGCGTGCCATGTCCCGAATTGCTCCGGCGAGAGGGTGGTCGCGGCTGATGTCGCCGTCTCGGTAGGCAGCCAGAAGAAAGGTCGGCCGGCTCCGCGTCTCGCGCGCCAGGTAGCAAAGCAGGTCGAGGCTGGCATCATCCGCCCAGTGAAGATCATCCAGCAAAAGCGCGACCGGTCTTTCTCGCGACAGCCGTCCCAGAAACTCGGCGCAGTTGCGAAACAGGGTGTGCTGCTCGTCCGGGCCTTCCGCGGCTTGATCCATGCCTGACGCCTCTGTCTGAGGGAGGAGCAAGGTTAGATAGGGCCAGCGTTCCCTTGCCTCACGCTGAAGGACCGGCGAGACTGAGCCATAGATCTGAGCCAGGAGATCGAGAAAGGGAGCGAATGGCACTGCCTGATCCCGCGCATAGCAGCGAGCCGTCACGATGAGGAAAGCGCGCTCGCGCAACCGGAGCATGACCTCCTGCGCCAGACGTGTCTTTCCCACACCCACCTCACCGGAGATCAGCACCAGGCGTCCGGCGCCGATCTGTACGGCGTCCGAAGAGAGCAGCGCTCGCTCCAGCTCATCAGCCCGGCCGATCAGGGGACCTTCCGGCACCGCCCCCAGGAATCCACCGGTGGGAAGCGGAGCTTCACCCTCCTTTACGTCGAGGTGCGCCCGAATTTTCTCGACCAGCACGTCTGTCTCCGCGGCCGGTTCGACGTCCATCTCCTCGGAGAGCAGGGTCCGGAAGCTTTCATAGCGCCGCAGCGCCTCGGCCGGCTTTCCGGACCACGCTATGGCAGATATCAATCCGCGCAACGCCTCTTCATCGAGCGGATCCGCCGCCAGCAAGCGCTCGTACCAGATAATCGTCTCGTCCTGCCTGCCGGAGGTCCGGTAGATCGCGGCAAGTTGGAGACACGCGTCGCGCCACATGCGCATGGCATGCGCGGCCAGAGGAGCGGCCCAATCATCGTATCGATTCTCCACTAGCGGCTCACCCCGCACCATCGCGATCGCCTTTTCCAACCCCTGAGCGGATCCGTGCGACTCCTTGACCAGCGCCTCCAGTTCCTCCAGGTCCAGATCCCACTGATACGCCGGGTTGAGCGTGATCCACCCATTGCTGGACAGAACCGGCGAGGGTTCGCCGCCCAGCGTCAGGCGCAGCCGGTGCGCCAGGATGCGCAGATTGCCCGATGCCGCGTCGGGGTCTGTCTCCGGCCAGAGAAGCTCGATCAGATCGTCGCGGCGGCGCTGCCGACCCGGAGCGGTGATAAGGAGCTTGAAGAGGGTCTGGACGCGTCGCTGCCAGTGACCGGCGTCCAGAGTCACCCCATCGCGCTCCAGCTCGAAGGGGCCCAGTACCAGTGCTCTGTAACGTGAGTTGCCCAGCGTTTTGTCGCTTCCAGCCACGGGACACTGCCTCTATGTGAAACAGGCGCCATTCGGTGGCCGGAATTATACAGCTAAGACCCATGTGTGTCGAGTGAAACGACAAAGACATCCAAAGCGTCTGAAAAGGGATCATTGTTCATATCCCATCCGACCGTCACCACATCCCGCTCAACCAAGTACCTCCAGGAGTCTGCCCTTCCCATCTCCGGACCCTCCCACGACATAGATGCGGCCGTCCGGACCGGTTGTCGCCGCCAGGCCCAGCCGGGCGCCGGGGAGAGAGGGTTCTCGCCTCCAGGCGTTTGACTTGGGATTGTAGGCTTCGACCGAATTCAGGAAGGCCGGTATTCCTCCAGGCTTCACAGGCCCTGTGCTCTCCCCGCCGATCGCGTAGATCAATCCGTCACCTCCCGCAGCCGCCGCCAGGGAATCCCGCGCGGTCGGCATGGGAGCCAGCGTTTTCGCTATCGGTGTCGGCCCGGGTTTGGAGACAGGAAGAGGTTGGCCTGCCGGCACCGTGGTGTAGACGTCGACTACGGTGGGGTTCCCACCCAGGACGTAGATGCGCCCGTCGAGACCCACGACCGCCGCGAACGCGGCATGGTGATGCGGCAAAGGAGCGACGGCTGTCCACCCGTTGCTCCTGACATCGTACGCCTCGACCACCCTGCAAGGAGTGGTGAAACACTTTCCCCGACCGCCGATGGCATAGATCCGGCCGTCGGGCCCGGTTACCGCCTGCAGCGCGGAGCGCGGTGTGGGCAGAGAGGCAACCGTTGACCATTTCCCTGTGCGAGCGTTGAATGCCTCGACGCGGTCTGATTTCCCATTCCTCTCGGCGCCACCGATGATATAGATCCGGCCGTCGGGTCCGAGCGTGGCGCCGGGGTAGTAGCGCGGGTGAGGGATCGCCGTGCTGAAGGTCCATTTACGCGTGCTGGGGTTATATGCGTCCAGCGTATCGGCGATGGAGCCGTCATGCCTGCCGCCGATAGCGTAGAGAACACCACCCAGACCGGTAAGCAGCTGCGCGGTTCCCCCGAAGCCGGGCGATGGAGCGGTTTGGGCCCACCTGTTGGTCGCCGGATCGTAGACCAGCAAGGCGGGTCCACCTCGCCGGTTCGGAGTCGGGGCGGCGCTGCCCGCCAGATAGATGCGACCATCCGTGTATGTGGCGGAGGGGATGCCGGCCAGCGCTTCGGGCAGAGCGCCCATCGCGGTCCAGGTGTTCGTTCTTGGGTTATACGACTCGAAGGTGTTGCAAAAGCCGGTACGGCACAGGCCGCCAAAAACGTAGATTCGCCCGCCTGCCCCCGCAGCAGCAGGCCAGAAGCGAGATTGCGGCAGCGGAGCCACCGTGGTCCAGGTGTTGGGCTTGTTTGCGTGCGCAGCCATGGCCCAGGCTCCGACATTCGGGAGGACAAGAAAGAGGATGAAGAAGCCGGCAAGAAGACGCCTGGGGATCATGCGGAGCCTCCTTCACGGCAAGCTGCCGAAAATCATGCTTGCACTATGCCAGATAGGCTGTTACATGTCCGTTACATGCCGGTTCGCCGGTTTAGAGAATCGTCCTGCGCAGCTCCGTTTCTACGCAAGAACCCGGAATTTCCGAAGCAGGAGGTTGAGCTGCGGAGAAATGAAGGCAACGTCGCACGCCGGCATACCCCGGGTGCAACAGGTCATCAGGCCATCTGCGTTCCCGTCAGCAGAACAACATTCCCGATGCCGGCATTCAACGAGACATGGACAGTGGACGTCGTGTGGCCAAACGCTGAGTTGACATACGTGCCATTTTGCTCCGCAAGGTCAGACGCTTCCACGTGTCCCGTGCCCTGCACCACAACCTGGGTTCCGGTCTGCTCCGGTAGCCACAGCGTCGTGTTGCCGATGCCGCTGTTGATGGTTGCCGTCACATCGTGCGTCCACTTCGCGTTCAGGGTCACGGTCAGATTACCCGGCCCGGTCGAGACATTGAGCGTCTTGAGCGACGGGCTCCCCGCGTTTACAGTTACGTTCCCGGGTCCGGTAGACACGGTGGATGTGTTGAGTTTTAGCGAGGTGAGATTCAGCGTAGCGTTGCCCGGGCCACTCGTCACAACCAGATCGACCGGCATTGTGTTTGACAGTTGTATGCTCCAGGTGTTCTTGCCGTTCGTCACCGACCGCATCTTTGGCTGATCTATTACGAGCTGTCCCTGACCGTTGCTGACCTTATAGCTAATCGTCGGCCTCCAGCTGGACGGCCGATAGATGAATCGCGCGTTGACAAGCTGACTTGAACCACCGTCAACCTGCAGATTTCCGGGCTGCATGGTGAGCTGGACGTGTGCGCTTGTGACATTGCCGGCCGCTATCGAGCGAGATTCGAGCGTTACCGAGTTGTTGTCAGCGATCGGGGGGCTCAAGCCGCACCCGACAATGGCACCGCCAAGCAGGAGGATCAAGACAGAGAAAAGACCCATGCGGCGACCCGCGTGGCGTCCTCCGTCACGGTGACCTATCCCGCGGAATGTCGTGTGTATGGACTCTGTTGACATTTCCGCACTCCTTCTCTCCGCCGATCTGCTCCTGCCGATCATCCCCGATGGAAGATGGGGAAGGCAGCAGGAGGATCAGACGGAGCTCAAATGGAGGCGCCGATTGCAGGGAACGGACGTTCCCTGATGGCCAGGTAGATGTGGAGGTGTGTGTGATGTTTACGACGATCTCCTGGTGGCTATACGCCTCCACTTTGACTCTATGCCTGTTTCGACCGATGCACCATCGGTCCGAGACCTGATAGTCGAGGCGAATTGGTAGGAAAAACTGCTACCGGTTGAGAACCTCGTCCACGCGACACCTCGCTTCGTGTCCCAAGCATACGACCCATCGAGAAGCAGCGCGAGCCAATGGGTCCCCTTACCTCTGACAGGAGTTTGAGGTTCGGATTGCGGCGTTAGTGATGTGATGAAGCATCCATCTACCCCTGTTGCCCGCCAAACGGCTCATTGCTATGATTGCGTCCAGGCGTACGCGCCCTAATCCTAGCCGGACCGGCCTTTGTTGGCACGCCTGGCACGACGAGAGGAACAAGGCCCTTAATCGCGATACTGGCCGACGCCACCCTCACCTGAAAGGAATGACCGCTCATACTATGAAAGTAGTAAGCGTCCGAAGGTCAGTTGTCTCGTTGCATAACCGTTCGCATCATTATCGAGCGCCGCGCAGGCCATATCCGCTGTGGCAGTGGGTGCAGCTCGCAAACGCGGCGATGCTGCTCAGCTCCGTGCTATTTCCGGTCACGCACGCAAGCTGGTCTGTCTTACTCATGCTCGTGTTGGCACTGACGGTTTTGGTCCTAGGTCTGCTCATCGTGTTTCATCTCGACGACAGAGCCACGCCGGGATGGAAGGATCGCCGGCTCGTCGGCTGGTTGTTCTCGTTCGGCGGCCTCACGTTCACCGTGCTGGCGATTCTGGAGCTGGCGCTCTGGCAGTGAGAGGAGAGCATGAAGCGCTTCATGGTGATCGAGACCTTTGAACTCTTGCTTGGCAAGCCCTCGACTACCTTCCCGGATATTCATCATACCGTCCCCACGGACGGGCCGTAGCAGTGACATAGATACTTCCCAGGTCTCGGTTTACCCGGCATCTACCGGTCTGGCTTCAGGGCGATAGCGAACCGCAGGATGGCTTTGCCATAATCGAAGCGTCCATGCAAGACAGGTATCCACGTGCAGAATTCCTGGACCATCGAGACTCGGCAATCCTGGTTCACACTTGCAACCGTGACGATTGCCGGCATTTGCGTGGCGGTTGGAGCAACGAGCCTAATCGACGCGGCTGACGGCTGGCATGACATGCTCGTGGCAATCACGATCCAGCGTCACAATCCGAACTGCACGACTGTTCCGGGCTGGGGGGACGGCGGCGTGTTGCTCTTCACAGGTGCGGCTCTGGCCATGCTCGGTCTCACGGCAGTGTCATGGCGTCAGTCGCAAGGCTGGGGCCGATTAACTGTACTTGCCACCCTCGTCCCGATCTCGCTTTTGTGGCTGGACACACTCAGCGTGGCGGGAGCGCCGATGGGAGATTGCGATGGAGCAGGGCTCACTGGCGCCGCCGGCGCCGCCATCGTTCGAGCGGGGTGGCTGTTCTTCATCGCCGCGATTCTGTGCGTGATGTCTGCAGTGGCTCTCACGGCCAGAGCAAATGAGTATCCAATAGGACCACTACAGTAGAGTCGGTTCTACTTACTCTGCTTGAGCACTCACCACAACCGTGAGTCGGAAGGGTGGCTACATGACCCGGGATGACGCTTCCGCAGCAGACAACGATGCGCAACCGTTGAGTATCACCTACGCTTTTGCCTGTTTTCTCGTAACGGACCGCGACAGGGCCATGACCTGGTACGAACGGCTTCTCGGACGGCCGCCCACCTTCATTCCTAATGACGCCGAGGCCGTCTGGCAGGTTGCAACCACTGCATCGATGTACCTTTTGGCAGATCCGGAACGCGCGGGGCAAGGCGTCATGACACTCGTGGTCGATGACCTGGACGCCAGTGTCGCCGAGATCGCACGGCGCGGGATCCCGACCGGGCCAATTGAGGAGATTCCAGGCGCAGGCCGAAAGTCTGTGATCACA
>DASVZE010000543.1:0-8077 GCA_036391775.1 Chloroflexota bacterium
CACGCCAGACGTGCGAACGGCACCACGCCCGTTCCCCGCATCGCCTGCAGCATTCCCACCGCTGTGCTGTAGTCGGACAGCCCATGCTGCAGATCGATGGTCAGAGTGTCCCATCCGGCAGCAGCCATAACCTCGGTGACGAACGGATCGGGGACGTTGAGCCATCCACCGACCGCTACGCCGCCCGCCTTCCAGAAGGTGCGAATATCGCCATCGGGTATCGGCATCGCTTTTCATCTCCTCGCGTCATGGTAGCGCGGCCATCGAGTTCGGCCATGCTGCTCCTGGGTAGTTGTCGCCGGGCCATCACACGTCAATCTGTCTTACGCCAGGTAGCTTCCGGTGAGAACCTGTTCTCAATCGATAGTCCCTGGAACGACCCACAGCGCTCGCTACAATGCATCATGAGAAACGTACTCGACGTCCTCTATGAGCGAGGATTCGTCCAGCAGATCAGCGATGAGGAGCAGCTTCACCGGCGGCTCGAGCAGCCGCTGACTCTCTACTGGGGCTTCGACGCCACGGCCACCAGCTTTCACCAGGGGAATCTGGTGTCGCTGATGATGCTCTCCTGGTTTCAGCGCTACGGGCACCGGCCCATTGCGCTGGCCGGCGGCGGCACCACGCTGGTGGGCGACCCCAGCGGGCGAACCACCTCGCGGCCCATGCTGACCGAGGAGCAGATCGATCAAAACCTGGATTTCCTGAAGCGGCAGGCCGCGCAGTTCGTGGATTTCTCCGAGGGGCGCGCGCTGCTGGTCAACAATGCCGACTGGCTGACGCGTCTCAACTTCGTGGAGTTCATGCGCGACATCGGTACGCGCTTCAGCCTCAACGAAGTGCTGCGTCTGGAGGCGTACCGCACCCGCCTGGAAGCAGGCGGCATGACATTCCTTGAGCTGAGCTATGTCCTGATGCAGTCGTACGACTTCCTGTATCTGTACCAACACTACGACTGTTCCCTTCAGGTCGGCGGCAGCGACCAGTGGGGCAACAGCACTATGGGCGCCGACCTGATCCGACGGGTTACAGGAGACGATGCTTTTGTCCTGGTCACCCCGCTGATCACCACCAGCTCGGGCACCAAGATGGGGAAAACGCAGACTGGGTCCGTCTGGCTCGATTCCTCTCTCACCTCGCCTTACGACTATTTCCAGCACTGGCGCAACACCGATGATCAGAAGGTGGAGCAAGCACTGGGTGTGTTCACCTTTCTTCCCATGGAAGAGGTTCGCGTCCTGGGCCGGCTGGAGGGCGCGGAGCTGAACCGGGCCAAAGAGGTTCTGGCGTTCGAGGCTACGAGGATCGTGCACGGCGAGGAGGAGGCGCGCAAGGCGCTTGAAGCCTCCCGCGCCGTCTTTGGTGGCGGTGCGGAAGACGAGAACGTTCCCAGCGTCGAGATCGAGCGAGCCCGGCTGTCCGGCGGCATGTCGGTCATGGATCTTTTCAAAGAGGCGGGTCTGGTGGCGTCGAACAACGAGGCCCGGCAGATGGTGAAGCAAGGCGGTCTGGCCATCAACGGAGAGCCGGTAATGGATGCTGCGGCCCAGGTGGATCTTTCGGGCCTGAGCAACGGTCATCTCATGCTGAGCCGGGGCAAAAAGAGACATATGCGGGTGGTGCTCAGGTAGCCCCCCGCGACCATTTGCAGCGCGCCACGTTGTCCTATCGGGTAGGACGGCGATGAATCCTCTTACCCTCGTCCAACGCCTCGAGCACCTCAACGTGCGGATCGCCGATCTGGCGCTCTGGGCCGAGCGTGTAGCCTTTGACCTGAACGACTGGACTTTCAACGGCCGGCCGCTGGCGCGAGGCGCTGCCTGGCCCTCGCGTGAGGGCGTGGTGCGCTTTGCCCATCCCGAGATCGCCGTGCCCGACGAATGGCCGCTGGAGCACACCCGGCTCGACGTCGACCTGGGTGGCGAGGGGCTGGTTCACCTGCGGTATAGAGAATCCGAGGAAGGCTTTGGCCTCAATCCATTTCACCAGAAGTTCCCGGTGCGAGAGAGGAGCTTCTCGGTCGATGCCGAGGTAGTTGCGCGCCTTCCGTTCGGCGTGCCGAATCCCGATCCCCGGCTGGCGCGAGCGCGTCTTCTGCTGTTCGAGCCGTCTCTGGTCCGCCTGCTCCGTCTGCTGGGTCTGACCACCGCCACCGCCTGGACGCTGGGAGAGCATGAGGCGGTCGAGGGGCTTGTCATTGCCGCGGAGCACGCCATCAACGCCCTATCGTGGCCCAGCGAGACGTCGATCTACATCGGCCGCCTGGCGGATGCTCCTATCACGCGTGAGATCTGGCAGCCTCCGGCGAACCCCGATCCCCATCCACCTGGCTTGAGCGAGGGGGAGATCGAGGAGGTAGAGCAGGCAGCGGGCCGGCTGGAGCAGGACCTCCGCGCGCTACGCGAGCGCTACCCGAAGCACGGAGTGATAGCGCTCACCGGACAGGCGCATCTTGACCTGGCCTGGCTCTGGCCGATGGATGAGACGCGCCGCAAGGCGCAGCGCACCTATCACACCATGGTGGCATTGATGGAGCGCTATCCCGAGTTCCGCTTCCACCAGTCCTCGGCTCAGATCTATGCCTTTCTGGAGCAGGACGATCCCGACCTGTTCAAACAGATCCAGGAGAAAGCGCGAGCCGGACAGTGGGAGCCGATTGGCGGTATGTGGGTCGAGCCTGATGCCAATATGACCAGTGGAGAATCGATGGTCCGGCAGCTACTCTACGGTCAGCGCTACTTCAGGCGGCAGTTCGGCAGCTACCATACCGTGTGCTGGATGCCGGACTGTTTCGGGTTCACACCCGGCATGCCCCAGATCCTGCTGGGCGCCGGCATCACCAACTTCTTCACCATCAAGCCGACCTGGAGCGAGACCAATAAGTTTCCCTTCGATCTGTTCTGGTGGGAGGGGATCGACGGTAGCCGCGTGCTGGCGCACATGTTCGACAACCCGGGGAACCCCGATGATCGCAATCTCTCCGGCTACAACGGCGATGTCAGCCCGGGCGCCATTATCGGCACCTGGCAGCGATATCGCGGCAAGCACCTGAGCCACGAGAGTCTGCTCAGCATCGGCTACGGCGATGGCGGAGGCGGGGTGGTGCCGGAGATGCTGGAGCAGGCGCGCGTGCTCGACCTGTTCCCTCTTGTTCCAGAGCTGAACTTTACCTGGGTCAGATCGTTCTTCGAGCGCACCAGGGAGCGTATAGAGAACCAGACTCTTCCCGTCTGGGTAGGCGAGCTCTATCTGGAGCTGCATCGCGGCACCTTGACGTCGCAGAGCCGGGTCAAATATCTGCATCGTCACGCCGAGCGCGATCTGGTTGCTGCCGAGGCTCTGGCCTCTATGTGCGCGCTCTTCGGCGGCGAGCTACCCGCGTCCCTGGAGTCACAGTGGCAGGTGCTGCTGCGCAACGAGTTTCATGATATCCTGCCTGGCTCCAGTATTCGCGAGGTCAACCAGACGACCGAGCGCGAGCTGTCATCGGTCATCGAGGCGGCTGGGGCGCAGATCGATCGTTCCCTGGAGTCTCTCAGCCGGCATGCCGTGCCGGCCGGGGATCAGCCGGCGTTGCTGCTGGTCAATCCCGACCTCTCTCCCCGCCCCATCCGCGCCGAGATTCCGGGTGAGTTCCCCGGCGCCCAGACGGTAAAGGGCGGCTCGGTGCTGAGCGACTCTCGCCAGGTACCGGGGCTCGGGGGCGCTACCATCACGAGCGCCGCACAGAGCGGCGACCTTGAGGTCACGCCTGGGCTGTTGGAGAACGCATTTATCCGGGTCACGCTGGACGAGAACAGCTCGCTGCTGAGCGTGTATGACAGGCGAGCCGGCCGCGAAGTTCTGGCCGGTCCGGGCAATCAGCTCTGGGCTTACGTGGATAAGCCGCGAAGCTGGGATGCCTGGGATATCGAGGCCGGCTACGAGCGGAATGGTGAACCGATCACCCGGGCCGAGTCGGTGAGGGTGATCGAGGAAGGACCACACCGTGCCGCCATCCGGGTGGAGCGGCGCTTCCGTTCCAGCCGCATCATTCAGGAGATCCGGCTCTGGGCCAACTCGGCGCGGCTGGAGTTTCGAACGACCCTGGATTGGCACGACCGGCACTGGCTGCTCAAGGCACGCTTTCCCCTGGCGATCCACTCCACGCGGGCTGCCTATGAAACGGCGTTTGGCGTGGTGGAGCGGCCCACGCACCGCAACACCTCCTGGGATGCCGCGCGCTTCGAGGTTGCCGGTCACCGCTTCGCCGATCTCTCCGAGCCGGGCTTCGGCGTGGCACTGCTGAATGACGGCAAGTATGGATACCATGCCTGGGGGAACGAGCTCGGCATCAGCTTGCTGCGTGCGCCCGCCTTTCCCGATCCCCTGGCCGATGAGGGTGAGCAGACGTTCACCTATGCGCTACTGCCGCACTCGGGAAGCTGGCTCGAGGGGGGTGTGCTGATGGAGGCGGAGGATCTCAACCGTCCATTGCTGGCGCGTCGCTGCTCCACCGAGAGCGAGTCGCACTGGCAGACACTCCAGATCGAGGGAATCAAATTGGGGCTGGGCGCTCTCAAGCCTCTGGAGGATGGGGGTGGCCTGGCGCTACGCCTCTATGAGCCGCATGGCGCGCGAGGCTCGGTTCGGGTTAACCTGCCCGCCGGCTGGGAGCTGGGACCGGAGCTCGACCTCCTGGAAGAGGAGCAGGGTGAAGCAAACACGGCGTTCGGACCGTTCCAGATACGGACCTGGAGGCTGCAGCCAGGCACATAGGATCCGACTCGGACCATCGATTCTGACGGCTTCGCACTATGCCTTGCATCCACAGAGCCTTGGTCTGTGCACGAAGATTGTTACGTGCTCGGCGACCGTCAATGAGTGGTCGTGAGGCGATCTTCAAGCACACCTACATGGTTGAAGGTCCTGCCGTCAAAGGCGCCCACCATGTACACGGGACAGCACTGCGTCTGTTCGTGCAGGACGGATACTAGTGAACGGTCACCGCCAGCGTAATCATGACAACGACGAATATCAGCATGAGAACGAATGGAATAACCTTCTCCCAAACGATGTCTGACATGGGCCGGCTCCTTCGCCGTGCTTTATTTGTCGAGTGACCTGCGTTCCAGCGTGCTGGACATTCCTGCAGCCCTGGGTGGCATCCGTTTCACTATATAACTGATTCCCGCCGAGCTCGATGTGATCAATTGCCCGCGGGCAGAAGGGTCAGGAGGCGTGAGGCCGGATGAGGTCATGGACTGCGTCGACGTCGGCTGTTGCCACGCCTATCACACCGTCGCCGGCGCCGTAGTACAGATAGTACCGTCCCTCCCGCTCGAGCAGGCCGGTGGCGAAGACCACATTTCCGACCGGTCCCTCCACCTCGTACGGCGCCTCCGGACTGAAGATCGGATCAGGATGCCGGTACAGGAGCTTCCACGGCTCCCGCGCGTCCAGCAGCGCGATGCCTGCCCGATACATCCGCTCGTTTTCCGGGAGCTTGAGGTATTCGTTGCCGTGATAGATCAATAGCCAGCCCCAGGGAGTACGCACGGGTGGCGGGCCGGCACCGATGCGTTCCTGCTCCCAGCTATGGGGAACGGGATCCAGCACGGTGATGGGATCCGACCAATGGATCAGGTCCGAGGAGGTAACGTACTGGATAGATGGGTACTCGCGTACCAGCGCCGCGTACCGGCCCCCGATGCGCTCCGGAAAAAGGACGGCGTCCTTGGTGTCGGCATCCGGCAGCAGGATGCCCTTCTCTTCGATGACCCGAAAATCCTGCGTGACGCCGATGCCGGAGCGCACGCGAAACGGCGAGAACTCCCAGTGCAGAGGCGGCGTGTCGGCGCTGGCGACCGAGGCTTTGCAGTAGGTGATATAAAAGGAGCCGTCGAGCGGGGTAATGCGCGGATCCTCCACGCCAAGCCGCGCGTACGGATCGTCCAGCGCCCCTTCGTACAGCGGCAGATCGAGACGATCGTCGATCGTCTCGCCGTCGCGACTCCAGGCCAGACCCAGGCGAGAAAGCCCATCGCCGCCCACGGCGCGGTAGACGATCGCCACTCGGCCCTGATACAACGCCACGCCGGGATTGAGCGTGGAACGACTCTCCCACCAGCGGTGGGTGGGCGCGACGATGGGGTTGTGCTGGGAGCGGGTAAAGAGCGCCATCAGGAAATTGTACTCTCGATGAGAGGTGCCCACGATGGCTGGAAGCGGTGTGCGGATCGATATGTTCGCGTGGCAGGTCGTGCCCTGGCAGGTCATGCGCGATGATGTTCGCTACCTGGAGTCGCTGGACATCGGGACGATCTGGATCGGTGACCGGTATATGATGCCTCCCAGTTTGGGCGGTGCCGTGCTGGAGGCCTGGACCATCCTGGCAGCCCTGGCCGACTGTACGGAGCGCGTTCGACTGGGGACGATGGTCAGCGATGTGTCCTTGCGGCACCCTACCATGCTGGCCAAGCAGGCGGCAACGGTGGACTGCATATCTGAAGGGCGGCTCGATCTCGGCGTTGGTCCAGGGGACAACATTCAAGAGGAGATTGACGCATTGGGCTTCCCCTCGTTGTCTCCCAATGCCCGGGTTGATCGCCTGCGTGAAGCGGTGACGGTGATCGACCGTCTGCTGCGGGACCAGCAGATAACCTACCACGGGGAGTACTATCAACTGAACGAAGCGCCACTTGCGCCTGCTCCGATACAGCGACCCCGGCCCCCATTGACCGTCGCGGCGCAAGGCAAGAATACATTGCGGATCGTGGCGGATCATGCAGATGTGTGGGTGTATGCGCTCTGGGCAAAGACGGGCGAGGAAGCGCTGGAGAACTTCCGAGTGCGCAACCAGATCCTCGACGAGTACTGCATCTCAGTGGGCCGTGATCCGGGGACGGTAGAGAGAGCCGGCTTCATTGGGTGGTCTGACTGCGAATTCCCGTTCGCGTCTCGCGATGCCTTTCACGAGTTTGTTGGGCGGTATCAGGACGCCGGAATGCAGCGGTTTGTCTTCTCATTCGGGAGCCCGGAGACGCCCTCTGCCTATAGCAGATGGATCGATTCAGGCGCCTGGGTCAACCGCGAGAGACTAGAAGCGTTCGCGGCCCAGGCGATGAGGGATATGCAGAAACCAAGAGATTCGTAGTGTCCGGCCTGCTGTGGGTGGGAGCCGCAGCTCCCGGCACCCACCGAGGATGCCGGACAGCCCGCCTGTCCCCCTGCCACCATCGTGCCTTGACCGTTTCCCAGGGCGTGTTTTAGGGGCAGGAGGCCCGCCACGCGGGGACGGCCCCCACGTCGTCCATTCACATGAGAGAGGAGATCCTATGGAGGCTTCCATCGCCATCCCCAGGCCCGAGCTCGAGGCGCGCGCAGAAAGGCTCCGCAGCTACGCAGAGGAGCAGGGACTGAGCGGGATCGTGCTGTTCGACAACGCGTACATCCTGTACGTCAGCGGCTTTGCTTTTATTCCAACGGAGCGGCCCATGGTCTTCGTGATCGGCGCGCGCGGAGAACGGGCACTCTTTGTTCCACGCCTGGAGGTAGAGCATGCCAGGGTGCAGACCGGCTATGCACGGGTGGAAAGCTATCCCGAGTACCCATCGCAGCGGCACCCAATGGAGCGTTTGCAAGAGATGCTGGATGATATGGGGATCGGCGGACGCTACGGTGCCGACACCGACGGCTATCCGTGGATCCTCGGATATCGCGGCCCTGCGCTGACCGAGCTATTGGGCGGAGAACTGGTGCGCGTGTCCGGCTTTGTCGAGGATCTGATGGCGATCAAGAGCGAGCGTGAGCTTGCCCTGATCCGGGAGAGTGCGAAGTGGGGTAACCTGGCGCACCGCCTCTTGCAACGCTACACCGCCGTGGGCGAGACGGAGACGGAGGTCAGCATGCAGGCTACCAACGAGGCGACTCTCACCATGCTGGATACGCTGGGTCACCTGTATCGCGCACAGGCTACCTTCTCGCGCGGGGCAAGCGCCGGCTATCGAGGGCAGATCGGCCGCAACAGTGCCATCCCGCATGCCATGGCCAACAACATCACCTTTCAGCCGGGCGATGTGCTGGTGACCGGCGCCGG
>DASVZE010000544.1:0-2842 GCA_036391775.1 Chloroflexota bacterium
CGCGCGCGTCACTCACCGCGAGTGTCTAGCTTACTGCCCAACCGCCCGGCCAGATCCTCCGGCGTCAAGAAGCTTGTGATGACCCCGCCAGTATCCATGATGATGACGGAGCGAACTTCTCGGTGACGGCTAACGTCTACCAGCTTATTGCCGCTCTTGGCCTCTCGTATCAGCCGCTTCACGGCCGCCGTATCAGGTTCAAAAACGCCGAGAACCCGGTCAGCCATGACGAAATTGCTGCCGCCAACGGGCAGAATGGGACTGAGAGACCGGGGTGGCGTCCTCTGTCCGGACATAGCTCCTCGCAGGAAACAAAAATGCCGTTCGACTCGCTGGCTATGGCGGCTGTCGCCGACGAACTCCGCGACACGCTACTGAGTGGCCGGATACAAAAAATAATACAGCCTTCCGAGAGTTCTGTGGCGTTTTCGGTATATGCGCATGGCCAGGGACGCTGGCTGGTGGCCTCCGCCGACGCGCGCCGTGCTCGAGTACATCTAGTCGCAGGCAAGTTGGCAAAGGCGTTTCCCACCCCCAGCTCATTTATCATGCTGCTGCGAAAGCACCTGGAGGGTGCCCATATAACCACCGTAGAGCAAATGGCGAGCGAGCGAGTTTTGCAGATCACCGTTTCCTCCAACCAGTCATTGGTCAAGCTGATTGTTGAGGCCATGGGCAAACACAGCAATGTCATTCTGGTGAGCGAGAGTCGCATTCTTGGTGCGTTGAAAATTGTGCCCCCGCACCTCAGCCGCGTACGCCCGATTATGGTTGGACATGAATACGTGCCGCCTCCGCCGCAGCGGCGAGACGAGCGGCTGTATCCGCCGGGCCCACGGCTGGTGCCGCCACAAGACATTGACCAGCTTTTTCGTTTGCTTAGCGATGTTCCGCCCGAGACGGAGGTTCGATCAGCACTTCAAGGCATTCTCGCCGGCGTTAGCCCCTTCCTGTCAGAGCAAATTGCGCTTCGTGGCGGGACGACTGGAACGTCTCCCCTCGGTGCGGTGCCTCTCCAGGCCCTGACGGCTGCGGCCACTGAGCTCTACCAGCCGCTGACAAGCAGGACATGGTACGCATCTACCTTTATCGATCAGCGGGGCCGATGTGACTTTGCTCCATACCGACCTCTGGGCATGAACAACGTGCAATCTATAGGCTCCATGAGCGAGGCAATTGAGTATTGCCTCGGTCAAAGTGAGGAGCGCGACAGCCTTTCGTCGTCCCGGAATGCACTGTTGGAGCAAATCGTGCGTTCCCAGCGTACGGAGCAGCGGAAACTGGGCTCCCTTCTAGACGGACTGAAAGCTGCCGAAGGCGCTGAAACATTAATGCTTCAAGGCCAAATGCTGCTGGCATACCAACACCAGGTGAAACCACGTGCAACTGTTCTAGATCTCCCCGAGCTTGAAATGAGTATTCCTCTGGACCCTGCCAAGAGCGCGGCGTCGAACGCGGAGCGATACTTTCGCCGCTATCGAAAGCTGCGAGATGCGCGGGCACGTCTTCCCGGACTGATTGCTCAAACAGAGGCTCGATTGGCTGAGCTGGAAGACACGGCAACATTTGTGCGGCTGGCTTCCAGTGAAGCCGACCTGTCAGCTTTGCGGCGCGAATCTAAGCAAGACGAGTCCGCGGTCCGGGAGGCCCGCGGCAAACCAAAATCGCCGGCCCGTGGACCTCTCCGTTTCTTGCATGGCGAAGACTTAGCTCTGGTCGGCCGGTCTGCTCGACAAAACGATGAGCTGACTTTTCGACTCGCCGGCCGTAACGATATCTGGCTCCATGCACGGCAGCGAACCGGAGCTCATGTCATCTTGCAGCAGAATTCTCAGCCCGCGACGGATGAAGCCATTACGAGAGCGGCGGCGCTCGCGGCGTACTACAGTGAGGGACGAACCGATACTGCCGTCGACGTCGACGTGACGCAGGTCCGGCATGTCCGTAAGATTTCTGGAAGTGCACCGGGTCGAGTCACATACAGTCACTTCCGTACGTTCCGGGTTACCCCGGACGCCAGCAGCTGGAATCGGCAATCTTCCGGCTAGCGATGCCTGCGTGCTGCCTCCAACAGCTCTTCGGCATTGTGCCGGGCCGCGGCTGAATCCGTGCCGGCGAGCATGTGTGCGATCTCCACGACGCGGTCGGAGCGATCGAGTGTGTCGACAGCCACAGTTGTACGCCCGGAGGAGACTGACTTCGACACCGATATGTGATAGTCCGCCAGCGCGGCAAGCTGCGGCAGGTGCGTTATAGAGAGGACCTGGTGCGCTCGAGCCAGCTCACGCACTCTTTCCCCGACATTTACGGCGGCCCTGCCTCCAACTCCAACGTCAACTTCATCGAAGATGAGGGTCGGAATTTGATCCGCGTCCGCCAGAACGCTTTTCAAAGCAAGCAAGAAGCGCGAAGTCTCGCCGCCGGACGCCACCCTTTCAATGGGGCGCATTGGTTCACCGATATTGAAAGAAACCAGGAACTGGATGGAATCGATTCCAGTGCGTGAGTAGGAAAAGCGATCACTTTCCCCTGGCAGCGGTAGGCCGTGTTGATCTCGCTCCCGACCCAGCTGTACTTCGAATCGGGTTGATCCGAGCCCCAGTCCCTGCAAAGCTTCGGCCATGGCAACGGATAGAGTCGAAGCTCCGGACTTTCGCGCCTCAGACAGGCTGGCAGCGGCTGCGCCCGCGTCTTGCTCAGCAATGGCGACATCATTCCGAAGCTTCTCGATTCGGTCGTCGATCGTCTCAAAGCCCTCAAGCTCGGCACGAATTTGAACTGTATAGGAAATCAGCTCCTCCAATGTCGGCGCGTATTTGCGCTTGAGCTTGGCAAGAAGATC
>DASVZE010000545.1:0-1628 GCA_036391775.1 Chloroflexota bacterium
GGTCTCATCTTTCACCTCCACCCGGCGTCTGCCAGTCGTTCGGCGTGACCGTTCCGCCCGGAGCCGCCGAGCGGCGACCTGTATCGCCCGTACAAACTGGTGGGCGCTCTGAACTGCCTCTCTGCACGCGGTGCAGAGCAGCAGGTGCTGCTCGAACACGCCTCGTCAGCGCTGTTCAGCGTGCCCATGGCATACGCTTCGGCGAGTTCTTCGGGGGGCGGCGAGTATCAGAGTGGTCTGCATTGGTTCCTCCGTCCAGTGCGCTCCTCCCTGCACCTGCCGTCAATCCCGTATCCGGACCGATCTCTTGTCCGCCCGACAAAAACCGTCGAGCGCCGTCTCTGCCGCGATCTGCCTGATGCTCAAGCCGCGTCCGCGGAGCCGGTAGACCCGGCCCGGTCGCACAGCCGCACGAGGGCGACCCGGAGGCGGGGCCAGAGGTGTTGGAAGGCAGGGTGAAGGTTCTCAACGCCCGCTTGGAGGAATGCGCCAGACTCTACTGGACATTGCTTCTCCGCGCGAGCGATGATTGCATCTCAGTGAGCTACACCCGGAGGAGTAATGGTCCCGCTGTACGAGCCGCAGGTCCCATGCGTTCCATCACTACGCGGCACCACATCATGATAGAGCGTCACGGTAAAGCTCCCCTCGACTCCTGCGAATCTACCCGTGCCACCAGTAATGGTGTGAATTTCGGTGACCTTAGCGTAAGTGTCGTCAGCCTGCGCACCCGCAACCTGGCAAGGGGCCATAGGCACGTGTTCGGGTGAGCCGACGACCGTCGTATCGATGCTGTCGCTGTCTCCACTGGCAGCGATCCAATGAGCCGTCCCAGTGCCACCGGACGCCGTCGTTGTAAGCCAAGTGGTAGCGGAGAATTGACCGACGAGCGTGCCAATTCCCGTGATCTTTTGAGTGATCGTGGGCGGTGCGACGGTGTCATCTCCTTGGAACGTGCCCTTGAATGGCACTTGTGTCTGTGCCGCCGCCGGGATGGCAAACGCCACCAGAATCAGCGTCGCCATTGGCCGGTAGGTATTCGATCTCGTAATACTTTTCATATGCGCACCTTATGCTAAATGCGACAACAATACCCTGCCCATGACGTACGCCAGCATGGATATCTTGTCGTTCTTCTGTTGGGGGACCGAGGTTTACCGGTGTCTGGGCACCGTGTGTTCAGGGAGTAACGGGCAAACCGCTGCACTCACCACGTCAACTATTCCGACAAGTATCTTATGGTGTAGGCTCCGTGTCAACAGAGGAATTCCTGGCATCAAAAGAGGTACTGTCTATCTGCGAACTGTCGGCGAAGCGGAAGTCGGCAGGCCGCCGTGGGGGAGGGAGACCAGACGAGCCAACCGGGCGCAATGAGTCCGTGCCTTGCGGCTCTTCCCGGCGCCTTCTGGAATAACGGCTATGCCGGCGCCTTGGGGCAGGCCGGAAACCAAGCCTCCGGTCCAGCGTTTATAGCCGACAACACTGGCCTCAAACCTTTGTGTGGTATTGCTCCGGCAATCCCGGAACGAAATAGAAGATGCGCTTTCCCGCGGTCGCCAACGCCATCTTCTCCAACTGCCACTGGTCGACCGTCACGTGCTGGCCTTCCAGGCTCCGCAAAAATGCGG
>DASVZE010000546.1:0-9754 GCA_036391775.1 Chloroflexota bacterium
ATGCAGAAGTTCCTTTTCCTCATGTGTCTCTAGACCAATCATCTGCTCGAGGCCAAGATGTTGTAGCTCTTGAGGATCTTGGCCTAACAAGCGCGCGCACGTAACATTGGCTCGAACCACGTGGCCCTGGACATCAAACAACGCCAGACCAAGTTTCGTGTCGTTAAGCGCGGACCACGCAGCGTATTCCTGCGTGGCACGCTTGCGCTCCTCCTCCTGAGACTGGGCGCGGTAAAGGGTCAGTGTCCAGAGGGCAAGCGCTGTAAACGGGATGCCGGCCGCGATGCGCACTGTATCGGGTGTTCCCAGAAGGCTCATGGTCATGAGCGCGGCGACGGTGGCCAATCCCACCCCGCCAAGCAGGAACGAAACATAGAAGGGTTTCACCTGGCACCTTCTCCTCACTCGGGCGCACAGTATCTTCACTCGTCAAGACGAGACCTGCGGCAACTATACCGCACCGGATACAGCCTGAACATTGGTCGGATGGGGTACGGATCAGGGGACCGCCCCATCCAAAAGAAGGGGGTGAAATGGCCGAGACGAACAGACTACCGCTTTTTGACGATGATCTTTCCGACCATGCCCGGGTGGAATGTGCAGTGGTAGTGGTAGGTTCCGACCTTCTTGAAGACAAATGTCAAGCGCTTGCCGGTCTTCAGCGTTTTGTTGAATTTCCAGCCTTTGGTGGTGCTGGTAACCGTATGCCAGGCATCCGACACGTTGCTCCAGGTTACCGTGGTTCCAACTGTGATCGTGGTGTTCTTGGGGTTATAGACATACCTGGAGCTCGATTTAGTTGTTCGGATGGTCTTGGTTTTGCCTTTGGCGGACGGTTTTGATGTCGCCGTGGGAACCGGTGTGGCGGTCGGGATCGCGGTTGGCGTGTTGGTCGCTGGGGGAGCCCCCTGCGGAGTGTTGGTCGGAACCGGCGGGATCGTGGCAGTGGGTTGCTGACCGGGTGACGTCGGGGTTGCCGTGGGTTGAGCCGCTCCAGTTACCGTGATGGTCCCCTGCATATAGGAATGAATGGCGCAGTGGTAGGTGAAGGTTCCGGCCTGGGTGAAGGTAAAACTATAGGACTGGCCGTTGTTCAGGGCCGAAGAGTTGAACGAGCCGTTGTCTGCCGTCACGGTATGGGCGACACTGTCCTGATTCGTCCACATCACAGTGGTGCCCGCAGGCACATTGAGGGGAGTCGGCTGATACGAGAAGTTGACGATGGCTACCTGCGATGTCTGTGCGCTTGCGCGTCCCGACGGCAGGATCGCCGCCGCGATGAGAGTCGCAGAAATCGCTGGAACGAGGATCAGACTGCGTATAGAGCGCTGCACGAGATACTTCCTCCAATACACTCTATCGAGTTTCTACGTTGGAGGTTACAGTTCTCCAGTGCTCCACGCGGGTCATAGCGCTGGAGTACGCTGGAAGTGGCGCAGCAGTGCCGCACTGCAACCGGTAAATCCTGGGTCTCTACGGAGTGCGGAATGTTTATCGAGCAAATACGGTATTACGTCAACGAGGAAAATCGAGACGCCTTTGTCACGGCTCGGCGTGAGATAGACGACTTGCGCCGGACGCATGGTATACCGCCTGGAGACATCATGGTAGCCGATGTGGAGGCGGATGACGGGCCGAGTGTGGTCTGGCAGTGTGGGTATGAGAACGAGGAGGTTATGAGCGGCCTTACCACCCGCCTGATGGGCAACGAAGCGTATGAAGCGGCACGCGAGCGGCTCGCATCACTCATGGAGCGCGCCGAGATCGAGATGTACACCCTGGAGGAGATGCAAGATACCTCTGGTGTAACGCTGGACCAGGACGCCTGATCTCGACGCACGCACAATATATATGCGCCCCCGGCTCGCAATGAGGGACGGAGCCGGGGGCGCTTGCAGAGGAGGAGGTAAAGCGGCTAGTTAGGTAGCAAGCCGCTCTCTCCACTGTGGGGCCATCCCGTGTTTATATACGCAGAGGGGAAACACCTGGATCACTGTTTGACAAAGGCCGTGTTCTTTTTCCCACGTCGCACTTGAAAGGCACATAGTTTAGTTGTAAACTTATTGAGAGATATATGGCGTTGCACACATCGGGAGAACTCAATGGAACAGGATTACGCGCTGCAGGGTATTCACCACATCACGCTGATCGCGGGGAATGCGGATCGCACTGCCCGCTTCTACGTCGAAACGCTTGGTCTGGGTTTTGTAAAGAAAACGGTTAACTTCGACCGGCCCAACACGTACCATCTGTACTTTGGTGATCGGATTGGCACGCCCGGTACCCTGGTCACCTTCTTCGAGTGGCCCGATGCGGCGCGTGGCGTGATTGGTGTGGGGACCACGCACCACTTTGCCATGACGGTGGAGACAGCCGAGGCGCAGCTCAAGTGGAAACGCCGCCTGGTAGATGCAGGCTTACATGTTTCGGGCCCATACGATCGCAAAGCGTTCCGCAGCATCTATTTCACCGATCCCGATGGTGTGATTCTCGAAATCGCGACGCGTGGCCCTGGCTTCGCCGTCACGCAGAATGGAGAAGACATCTTCATTCCGCCGCTCGAGGTGCAGCGACCGTACCGCAGTGAGGCAGAGATCGCCGCGACCACCTGGCCGGAACCCATCACCTCGATCTCTCCGGATATGGAGCTTCACGGCCTGCATCACATCTCCGCCATGGCCGCCGATATCGAGCGCACCGATGCCTTCTATCAGGAGATACTGGATTTGCCGTTGGTTCGCAAGTCGGTGAACTATGATGATCCCTCGATGCCTCACTGGTATTGGGGCCTGGAGGGTGGCCGCCCCGGCTCGATCATCACATACTTCGGCATGAACAACCTTCCGGCGGGCGCACGGCCCGTTGGGGGGCGGGTCGGCCGCGGCATGACACACCACTTCGCCTTTGAGGTTTTCTCCGACGATGCGCTGCCCTTCTGGCAGGACCGCCTCCGGGAACAGGGTGTGGGAGTGACCCCGGTGATGGACCGCAAGTACTTCCACTCCATCTACTTCAACGATCCTGACGGCCATATCCTGGAGATTGCCACACGGCAGCCCGGTTTCCTGGTCGATCAGCCGGTGGAGCGCCTGGGAAGGGACCTTGCATTGCCAAACTGGTTAGAAGCCGAGCGGGAAGAGATTGAAGCGCAGCTTCAGCCGATCACGCTGGAACAAGAAGTAACGGTAGGGTGAGACGTATGACCGATCTCGAGCTGACACATATCGTTGCTCCGTCCCGGGCGGGAGACCCTCCGCATCCGGTGTTGGTGCTGCTACATGGACGCGGAACGGATGAAACAGACCTGCTTCCCCTGGCAAGCGCGCTGGATCCCCGGCTGCTGGTGGTTACCGCGCGCGCTCCCTTCCCCTTCCCCTGGGGTGGCTATGCCTGGTACGATCTCGATCCGCGCGGTGTGGGATACCCCAACCGTCAAAGTCTGGAAACAAGTATTAACCTGATAAGCAGCTTGCTGACAACGATAACCGAGCAGCACCCGGTCGATCCCGCTCGTGTGTATCTGGGCGGTTTCAGCATGGGATCAGTGATGGCAGGGACTATGGCCCTGCTCGAACCAGAGCGTATTGCCGGCGCCATCATCCTGAGTGGCTATCTCGCGGCCGATCCCGAGCTACCTCTGCAGCCTGAGAAGGCGGCAGGTCACCCCTTCTTCATGGCGCATGGGACGCTGGACAACGTCATTCCCATACAGTTCGCCCGCCAGGCCCGAGACTACCTTCGTACCACGCCGGTGGACCTGCACTATAAGGAGTATCCGATAGGCCACCAGATCAGCGATACGGAGCTAAGCGACCTCTCGAGCTGGCTGAGGGGCGTGCTCGACAAAAAAGAGGTCAAGATCTAGAGTGCGAACCCTGCTCGCAAGTGAGGGACCCCAGCAGTGGACCGCGGGCAAGCTTCGCTCCTATCATGCAAGGCTATGACCGTGCGGATTCAGTGCGTTTGCATCGATACATCTGATCCCTCCCGTATTGCCGGCTTCTGGGAAGCGGCGCTTGGCTGGCGGCGCACCCATGAGGAAGAGGACGAGGTCGTGCTCGAGCCGCCGGCCGGAAACCCCGAGGATGGGATCGTGCCGGATCTGCTCTTTCTACGCGTGCCCGAGGACAAGTCCGTCAAAAACCGCTTGCATCTCGATCTGCGGCCGGATGATCAGGAGGCTGAGGTGGATCGCTTGATCGGCCTCGGTGCGCGCCGTGTCTCGGTCGGTCAGTCTCCCGACGTCACGTGGGTCGTTCTGGCCGATCCGGATGGTAATGAGTTCTGTGTGCTCAGGGCGCTGAAGACGTAGCAGACACGCGCGGAATCGCCTTTGGCAACGGAGACCAATCGGCGATTGGACATCCTCACGCGTTGTCTCGTGCGATCGACATGTCCCCTCTTCTTCCGCCGGGTTTAGCGTCCCGATCAGGTGCGCCCCTGACTAAAAAACGACCGTGACAGATCCACCTCCACGTGCGTTGTACGGGTAGCGACCAGACTCTATTTCGATTGCTCCAGGGAGAGGTGGGGAATGAACGGCGACGGGCGATCCCACACGATCTCCCATCGTGCATTGCGCACGGCCTTCTCGCTTGCCATCCTGGCGTCGACCGCCCTGGCCGGTACGGCACCGGTCCTTTCAGCCGCAGCTCCGTCCACGAACGTGTTGGGCTGGCTGCCGGGTGTAGGAAGCAATGTCCCGCTCGGTGCCTCCTTGAGCGTGACCTTTAACCGTGCCATGAATCGGGCATCGGTTGAGGCGGCCTGGCACCTGGTACCCACGGCACGCGGTGCCTTTTCCTGGAGCGGGAGCACCCTCAACTTTCGCCCTGCGCCGGCGCTGCGGCCAATGTCCTCCTACCACCTCAGCATCGGCGGAACCGCGCGGAGTGCCGATGGTATCGCGGTAGCCCCGTTTACCGTCACCTTCTCCACCGGGGATCGGCTGCGCGTTCGAACCTTTTCTCCCGGCAATGGCGCCACCGGCGTCCCGGCTAACGGCCTCATTGCGGTGACGTTTAACCACCCTATGGTCCCGCTGGCCGGCCTGACCGGTGGTCGAGGCAACCCCTCCGGTTGGCGCGTCAGTATCACTCCCACCTTATCCGGATACGGCTCCTGGCTGGGTACCTCGACCTGGACCTTCCACCCGTCGCAGGGACTGGAACCCTCCACGCGCTACACCGTCACGGTTGCCGCTTCGGCCGGCGATGCATATGGCGAAACCCTCGGCACGTCTCTGACCTGGTCCTTCCGTACTGCGACGCCGGAGATCAGCGGCCGGGTCCCATACAACCATCAGCAGTTCGTTGATCCCCATGCCACAGTGCGAGTTACGTTCGATCAACCGATGGATCCTGCCTCGACCGGCGCGGCCTTCAGGCTCACGACAGCCGGCGTCCGTGTTCCCGGCGCTATCACCTGGCAGGGCACGACGCTCGTCTTCCATCCAAGGACACCGCTCTCCTCGGGTCACGCCTACAGTGTGACCATTGCGCCATCCGCCCGCTCCGCCAACCATCAGGCGACGCTCGGCAAGCACATCCGCTGGCAGTTCCACGCCGCACCCCCACCCCACATCGCCGGCACATCACCTGGCCGCAACGGCACGGCCTACCAGAACCAATTTTCGTACCCGTACTATGCGGGTCCTGCGCTCCCCTTTGGTTCCTCCTACTCAGCCGCCATTCTCTTCAATACGCCCATGAACAAGGCGTCGCTCGACCGTCACCTCACCGTCTCGCCCGCCATCTCGCATCTGCAGACGGCGTTCGGTGGCCCCGATCAATATGGCCGGTTCACTTACAGCGTCTTCGGCGACTTCCAGCCCTCCACTCACTACACCATCTCACTGAGCTCGGGTGTGCAGGACCACTTCGGGCGTCCTCTGGGCACGAGCTACTCGTTCCCGTTCTCAACGGCCCGCCTCCGCCCCTCCGTTGCCCTGTTCGGCATGCCAAACTCCAATGCAATTGCCTTTACCAACGGCAGAGGGGGCGCGGCGCCGGTTCAGCTCATGAACGTTCCCCACGTCACATACACCCTGGTGCGGACGACGCTCCACGCCCTCGACAACCTCTGCTGCGGCACAGACCAGCCGGACGGCACGACGATCCGCACCTGGAACGCGACACCGGCCTTCCCGCTCAACAAGATCGTGAACACCACGGTCCATCTCACAGCCAAAGACGGCACCCCGCTTCCGCCCGGTCTCTACTGGCTGGGGGCCCAGGCGACGGGATCTCTGCCCGGTCTGCCTCCCGCGGATCAGCCGCCCAATACCTGGGAGATCGTTCTGGTGACCGACCTGGGGATCACGATGAAGACCGGCGGCAATGGCACCCTGGTGTGGGTGACCTCGCCGCAGAGTGGGAAGCCGCTTCCGGGGGTGACGGTTCGCCTGCTGGATTATCAGGGCTACACCATGAAGACCGGCATCACCCGCGCCGATGGTACCGTCATGTTCCTCCACACGAACAACCCTCCAGAAGCGGCCTCCGTCAAGGAAAGCGGACGCTACGGACTGACCGAACAGTACTGGACGCCGCAGACGGCCGCGCCCAACGACACGCCGTTCTTCTGGCAGCCGAACTATGGAACGTCCGGGGGCGGGACCTATCTCTACACCGATCGGCCGGTCTATCGCCCCGGTCAGACTGTCCATTTCCGCGGTGTCCTCTGGCGAGACAGCGACGGAGTGTACTCCACGCTCGGCGCGAGGCAGGCGACGATCCACGCCTACGACTCATATGGCCACCAGCTTTACGTGACCGCGGTGTCGCTTGATCGGTTTGGTGCGGTCCGTGGCTCCTTCCGGCTGCCCGGCAACGCCTATACCGGCCCCGGCTACATCTCCATCCAGGTACCGAAGACACAGGCCAATGCTTTTACCAACTTCACCGTTGCCGAATACCGGAAGCCGGAGTTCCTGACCACTGTCACCGCGGCGGCTCCGAGCTACGTTCACGGTCAGACGGCCACGCTCACCGCCAATGTGCGCTACGTCTTCGGAGCGCCAGTGCGGCAGGAACCGGTGCACTGGACCGCCTACGTGCAACCCCAGTTCGACCAGCCGCCCGGCTGGGACGGCTACACCTTCTTCGACTGGGAGCGGTACTGGCAGCAGACTATCACCGCGCCGGCCACTCAGAACACGAGCCAGTTCGGCACGCAGATCGTCGCGGGGACGGGACGGACCGACGCCCAGGGCCGGCTGGTCATCCACCTCCCGGCGACCGTGCCCCGTCTCGTCCCGGCCGGCACGGTGACGGTCGAGGCCACGGCGACCGACATCACGCATCAGACCGTCAGCGGACGCGCGCAGATCACCACCTATCACTCCGCTCTGGCCATCGGTCTTGCGCCTCGGTCCAGAGTTCTTCCGGCCGGCCGGCCGGCAACAGTGGACGTCGTGACCGTGCATCAGGACGGCACACCCATCTCGGCGCAGCCGCTCACCGTCACCATCGCCCGGCGCACCTACACCAATCAGCTGGTCCTGAGTGCCAATGGGCAGTCTGCCTGGCGGCCGGTCCCGCACGACACGCCAATCTCGACCCAGACCGTCACGACCGATAGCGGCGGCAAAGCGGCGATCACTTTCACTCCCCCATCCGGCGGTGAGTACGTGGTCACTGCATCGGGGAAGGATGCGCTGGGAAACACGACTCAGACCGCGATCTCCATCGACGCCAGCGCGGCGGGCTTCACCGACTGGGGGCTCTCCAACACCACAACCCTGCCCCTCAAGCCCGACAAGACGACCTATACAGTGGGCGACACTGCGCACATCCTGGTGGCCGCTCCCTTCGACCACGGTAGCGCGCTGATCACCGTCGAGCGCGGCACCATTCGAAAACACTGGGTGCAAGAGCTGGCCACGACTTCCTCGTCCGTCGATATCCCGATCACACTGGCCGACATCCCCAATATCTACGTCACCGTGACGCTCTACCGCGGCACGCGCAACGGCTCGCCCCCCGACTGGCGCTATGGCATGAGTGAGCTCCATGTACGGGTCGATCCACGTCATCTCATTGTCCATCTGAACGCCAACGGCTCCCGACACCATCCCGGCGATCGCGTCACCTATACCGTGACGACCACCGATGCGCAGGGACACCCCGTCTCCGCCGAGCTGTCCCTCGCACTGGTCGATACCGCCGTCCTGGCGCTACAGAATGAGATCAACCCCGACATCCTGAGCGCGTTGTACAGCGACCGTCCATTGGGTGTCACCACCGGCGCCAGCGGCACGATCTCAATCGACCATGTTCAACTCTCGCCCGACTTCCAGCTACCGCCGGGCAACGCTGTGGGTAATAACGCCGCACAGAGGGCCGCTGCCCCGAAAGCCGGCGGAGGCGGTGGTGGCCTTCCCCAGACGATCACCGTGCGATCCCAATTCGCCGATACCGCCTACTGGACAGGTGCCCTCGTCACCGGTCCCTCCGGCCGTGCCTCTCTCTCGCTCACCCTCCCTCAGAACGTCACCACCTGGCGGCTGGACGCGCGTGGCGTCACCGCCGGCCAGCAGGTGGGGCAGGCCCAGATGCACACGCTCGCGAGCCAGGATCTCGTGCTGCGACCGGTCCTGCCGCGATTCCTCGTCCAGGGCGATCATCTACAGGTCGGTGTTGTCCTTAACAACACCTTGGGACGCCCCGTGCAAGCGACTGTCTTGGCCTCCGGCGCCGGTGTTTCGCTCAGCCGGCACACGAAGTACACGGCAACACTCCCGGCGCACGGCGAGCGATTGTTCCAGTGGCCGGCCTCGGTGCCGCAATCGGCGAGTGCCCGCGTGACCTTCCTGGCCGTTCCGCATACCAGCGGCGTGCGGGGTGACGGGGTTCGCATCGCGCTGCCGGTCCATGCGCCACTTACCGGCGAGACAGTCGCCACCGCCGGACAGGTGCTGGACGCGGTGCGGCAGCTTGTGATCGTGCCGCGCGGCGCCATGCCCCGCCCCGGTGCGCTCACCGTGCAGATCTCGCCCTCGCTCACGGCAGGGTTGGGCGCCGCTTACGGCGAGTTCCAGGCGCGCAGTCAGGAGTCCAACGAAGACATCGCCAATCGGGTACTGGTCGCTGCAAGTCTCCACTCCCTGCCGCAGCCACTTACCGGCCTCTTCGCCGCCACCTATCGCCATCTGCCGGCCGTGGTCTCGGCCGGCGTGCAAAAGCTGTTGAGCCGGCAGTACGGCGACGGCGGCTGGCCGTGGTTCCCCGGCGATATATTCAGCGATCCTGAGATCACCGGCGATGCCGTGCAGGCGTTGGTGGCGTCCGGCCATCGTGGACCGCAGATGGCCCAGGCACTTATCCGCGCCCGACAGTTCCTTCGCGGCAACCTCCAGCGGGTCTCGGCCGGTACGCGTGCCCACTTGCTGTTCGTGCTCGCCACCTCCGGAACGGCGCCCGCGGCTGCCGCCCGAGCGCTCTACGGCGACTCCATTCGCCGCCTCCACCTCGATTCCGGCTCGCTGGCCGATCTCGGTCAGGCGCTGGCCTTCAGTCATGACACAGCGCGCGGGAGGACGGTCGTCGCGACTCTGGACGGGCAGGCGGTGGTCAGCGCCACCGGCGCGCATTGGGAGAATAACGCCTGGGACTATAGTGCCGGTCCCATCATTGCCGCCACCACCGCCACCCTCGATGCACTCGTGAGGCTACGTCCGCACGACCCCGTCGTTCCCGCCGCGGTGCGCTGGCTGATGGACGCGCGGCAGGGCACCGGCTGGGACTGCCCACAC
>DASVZE010000547.1:0-4112 GCA_036391775.1 Chloroflexota bacterium
ACACATTGATGAGGCTACGCAAGAAACAGGTGATGGATGTTGGCGCCCAGCAGAGCCCCGGCGCGGCCCTGTTGATAACCGCCCTTTGCCGTCATCACGTGTTCCGGCAATGGCTTCTCCCACCGTTATGACAGCAGAGAGAGATGCAGCGCCTCCGGCGGTTGAAGTGCTCGAGCAGGACGACGGCAGTCAGCTGCGGGTGAAGCCGGTGCTCCATGGCCCAACCCGTCTGATTGACGTTCGGATCTGGAGGATCGGTCCAACCGGGCTCGCTCCCGCTCGCGCCGGACTGATACTGGATGAGTCGGATATGCACGCTTTGCACCACGGTCTGGCAGAGCTCATCGAGGCCAGCCATGGCGGCCGGCAAGTCGCTCGTGTGGTCTGGGATGGGATCGACGGCCGGCGGCTGAGAGCAGAGACCGAGCCCTTCGGTACACGCCACCTGGCTCGCCTGGGCTTCTGGCAGCGCGTGCGCAACAGCTGGAGACCAGCCGACGATGGACTTGTCTTCCAGGCAGATCGCTTGCTTCAGCTACAGAACGCGCTGGGGCGCTTTCGACACTGGATGCGCGCGCAGCCGTCACATAGCGGCATGGACGCCATTCTCCCCACCGGCTCTATCCTGGATCGCTGGCCGGCCTCGGGGGCCGATTGGTTGACGCTCGAGCCGGAGCGTGTCGCGTTTCACCCGCGTGGTATTCGAATCACCTGCTCCATTGGAGAGCGCGATGGCAGGCACTGGCTGGTCGTACGGCAGTGGCAGCGCGAGGACACACTCTGGCTTCCGGATACGTCCTCGGTTGATCTCTCCATAGCCGATCTCGAACTGGTTCTAAAAGCCTTGCTGCGGCTGTTTGGCCGGCTAGGTGACGAGGTCACGCCGGCGCCTGAGCATTGTTCCTGCTCCAATGGTTCAGAGATTCGAGTCTGGCCGGCAAACCAGGCCGGCAAGGAGATTGTCTGCCTTGAGCAGTTCCGCCCAAACGCGGAGGAGCCGGCTGCCCGCCTATCGTTCTCCGTGGACGATCTACCTCGCTTCGGGCGAGCCCTGGTTCAGGGTTGGTATATGCTCGCCGGCTGGCTCTCCGAAGGAGAGCGATCCGAGCTACGGCATACTGTCCGGCCGCGACCCGAGTTTGCTCCTTCCCAGCCAACCGAGGAAATCCCGGTCGTGGAGCCCATCTCGCGGCAGCCTGTCGACGAGCCGGCGCCCGCTAAACACCAGGAGGATGCTCCCGAGCCCAGAATCGAGCTACCCGCGCTCTCTTTCGCCGCGGAGTCCTCCTCTCCCGGTATGTTGATTCCCGGGAACGGCACGGTACGGATCGAGGTAACGGGATCGTCCGGATCGGAAGCGGTGACACTTCCGGTTGAGGTCGCAGGCGGAGTGCTTCCCGAATTGGCTGAGCTGGAGCGTACGCGGGGCTTGCAGCAGCGGCCGGATCCCGTGCTGCTCTTTGAGCAGCCGGATTGTGCCGTCTTCGGACGGCTTGGAACGTGGGCCGGCGAGGACGTTGTTGAGCTTCGGGTGTGGACCGCGCCGTCCGAGAGCGAAGCTATTGCCTTTACGGCAGCGCGACTTCCGGATCTGATCGACTCCTTGCAACGATACCTTGAAATGTCAGGTGCTATCGTATCCGCCACGCAGGAGTGGGGGCTGACCGGGCCCCCTGCCTCCATCGTCGATGCGGCGCACCCCGCCCAGCTGCGACCCCTGGCTGCTCGCTTGCCCCTGGAGGGCCCGGCTCGTGGCCTTGAGGTCACTTCCACAGATACCCTGAATCGGCCGATGGGAGAAATCACCCTGGGAGAGGCAGAGGTGAGCTTGAGACTGCTCGGCCGGGAAGAAAGCCCGGTCTTGAGTGTGAGCTGGGAGGATGGGTCGCTGGAGCTGGCGGTGAGCCACCTACAACAGCTGCTCGACGACCTCCGAGCTCTGTATTACGACGCGTTGCGTGGCCGGCGGGGGCACGGTGTGACTGTGTGTCAGTATCCCCTGGTGACGGTCAGCGTGGAAAATAAGAACGGAGATCTAAGCGCGGTATTACGGCAGGAGGTGGACGGTGAGTTCACCTCCCTCTGGTTTCCTGCGCGTCAGGTGCCGGGCTTTCTAGATGCAGCCGGTGCCGCGCTATCACAAACCTAGGGAGGAACAGCGACTATGCGTGTGGGCATCCTCACCGATTTACAGGGCGAGCGCCTGGGCACCATTTCCGAGCAAGACGACGGCACGGTGACCGGCGAGGGGAAGGGCGAGTCTCTGATAGAGCAGGCCCCGGGCAAGACCTTTGACGATTGGCTGCGGACCATCCATCATTCCACTTACCTGCGCTTCGAGGAGCAGTCGGGTGACGGGAGCGGATAGCCGGTGGGAACCGGTGAGGACCACATGTTTTTGGGGTGACGTATCGCTAGTCCTCGCTCCATAACGCCCCGGTCTGCTCTGGCCGCCGATCTGCAAGCAGTTATCCGAGGCGAGGTGCGCTTTGACGAGGGAAGCCGGGCGCTGTACGCGAGCGACTCGTCAAACTACCGCCAGATGCCCATCGGGGTTGTCGTCCCTCGTGACGCGGAGGACGTGGAGCAGGCTGTGGCCGCCTGCCGGCGCCACGCCGCACCGATCGTGAGCCGTGGCGCGGGAACGAGTCTGGCGGGCCAGGCCTGCAATGTCGCGGTGGTTCTCGACATGTCGAAGTATATGAACCGTATCCTGGACCTCGATCCGGAGCGTCGCATCGCACGGGTGCAGCCCGGCGTGGTTCTGGACGACCTGCGCGCCGCGGCCGAGCGGCACCACCTGACCTTCGGTCCGGACCCGGCAACGCACAACCGCTGCACCCTGGGAGGGATGATCGGCAACAATTCCTGCGGCGTCCACTCCCTCATGGCCGGCAAGATGGACGAGAACGTGGTGGAGATGGAGGTCCTGACCTACAGCGGACTTCGACTGCAGGCCGGTTCTGTCTCAAATAATGATCTCCGCCGCATAGTGGCGGAAGGCGGGGAACGGGGCCAGATTTTTGCGCGTCTTGAGGTACTGCGCGATCGCTACGCCGGCCTCATTCGGGAGCGTTATCCCAACATTCCGCGGCGCGTGTCGGGATACAACCTTGACTATCTGCTACCGGAGCGCGGCTTTCACCTGTCGAGGGCGCTGGTAGGATCCGAAGGCACGTGCGCTACCGTGCTGGAGGCGACTGTTCGTCTGGTGGAGAGTCCACGCAGCCGGGTACTCCTTATCCTCGGCTTTCCCGATGTCTTCACCGCGTGCGACCACGTTCCTCAGATCCTGCTGAGTGGGCCGGTCGGCCTCGAGGGGTTCGACGACTCCTTGATTGCGTCCATGCGGCAAAAGCGGCTCAGATTGCGGGAGATTGAATCTCTGCCTCCCGGGGGCGGCTGGCTGCTGGTAGAGTTTGGTGGCCAGACTCGTGGTGAGGCAGAGTCGCGGGCACGGATACTCATAGAGCAGCTGAGACAGTTCCCGGACCAGCCGAACATCAAGCTCGTCCTGGATCCTGCGGAGCAACAGGGAATGTGGGACGTGCGCGAGTCGGCGCTGGGTGGGACGGCAGTTGTGCCAGGCGAGCCTATCACCTGGCCCGGCTGGGAAGACGCCGCCGTTCCGCCGGAACGACTGGGGGAATATCTGCGGGACTTTCGGGGGCTGGCCGAGCGCTTTGGCTACAAAGCGGCCTTCTATGGCCACTTCGGTCAGGGCTGTATCCACACGCGGATCGACTTTGACTTTACGTCACCCACGGGTAGAGAGGCTTTTCGCTCCTTTATCGAGCAGTCGGCCGATCTGGTCGTCGGGTATGGCGGGTCTCTCTCAGGAGAGCATGGCGACGGTCAGGCGCGCGGTGAGCTGCTGGAGAGAATGTTCGGTTCCGACCTGGTGCAGGCATTTCGCGAGTTCAAGGCAATCTGGGACCCCGAAAACAGAATGAACCCGGGTAAAGTGGTGGATGCTCGCCCCCTGGACAGCGATTTGCGTCTCGCGTCATTCCACCCGCCCGCCGTGTCAACACATTTTGCATTTACCGAGGAGGAAGGGTTCGAAAGCGCGGTGCTGCGCTGCGTGGGCGTCGGCAAGTGCCGGCGGCACG
>DASVZE010000548.1:0-5826 GCA_036391775.1 Chloroflexota bacterium
TGGAAGACACTCTTTGCTCCTGCTCTGACATCGTACTGGAACGTGATCGTCGCACCGGCAGGCGCCGAACGGATGACCAGATAGATTGACAGGTAGACTTTGGTCCCGACCTTGCCCTGCTTGAGCGCTGGTGTCAGCAGATTGAGATCCGGCTTCGCTTTGTTCTTTTCGACACGCGCCGAGATGATGCTGAAGTCCACGGGAACGCTCGTCGCGGTGGCCGTGGCCGTGGGCACCGGGGTGCTGGTCGGGATCAGCGTTGCGGTATTGGTTGGCGTCGCAATAGGAAGCGGGGTGCTAGTCGGCCGTGCCGGCGCAAAGATGCCAAGGAAGCCATTGACCGTGCCGTCCAAGTAGCCGCGAACTTGGTCCTGAAGCGTAGGATAACTGGCTTGTGGGACATCTACCAGGAACTCCCCTAGAGCATTGGACTTCTGTACAACCCGGAACAGTCCCTGGTACTGCCCGTCCGGCCACGTCACCGTCACCTTAACCTCGAGGCACTGGTCGCCAAACGAACAAACACCGGTTGTGCCAAAAAGGATGAGGCTGCTCCCCACGTCGTTGAATGCGCTCTGAGCAGCCTGCGGATCGCGATAGTACGAGCCCAGGTAGATGTTGTCGGCGTAGCCCGTGTCAAAGGGCTTGCTATAGTACTGCAACCAACCGCCCAGCATGCCAAGATTCTGGTAGCTGATGCTGTGGATGTTCGACATTGGCGAATTATCTGCGTCCGCTGCCGTCATGGCGGAAGACCCTTTCTCCCCAAAGTCGACGGGAAACGCGGAGGGCGATAACTTCATCTGAGCGCTGCTTTGAATCGTGCCAGACACCGCCTGTTGGGACGGTCGGTTCTGTTGCGCCGAAGTGAAGAAGCGGCTTTTCGCCGGGCCGGAGCTATGCCAGGTGGCCAGCCGAAGCATGGCCGGACTGCGGTGCGTCTCTGATTGTGCCCAGGACGAACCCGATCCTGAGACAGGGGCAATCGCCAGGAGAGTGACTCCCGCGAGGAGAGCGGCGAGAACGAAATGTCTGAAGCGCACGGTCAGTCTCCTTCCTCAGACTTGCCTCTTTCCGTTGAGGCGGATGACCTGAATCATTTCCTCGAAAGTCCCTTGAACTTCGCAGAGTCAGGCTGCATCGAATGCGACTTTGTAGCCGAACCGCTCAAGACACCGCATAGTCCAATGAGTCGCGACCGGATCTTCGGTTTCTTCCAGCATGGCTTAATAGGCTTCGGGGCACAATCAGTTTTGCACCCGATATTTGCCGGTGTGGTGCCTGAGATTCAGGTCACCGACAGCATCAAGATGAAGGGGCTGCCATCGAAGACGGAGCACAGGGGAGAAGTTAGTCGCGAAGCGTACCGGGGATGCGAGAGCGGCGCGAGCTCCAGGACGGCTGCTGTTCGACAAACTCGTAGAGACGCGCCGGCCGGCCGGTTAGTCCCTGCTGGACCTCCTCCGTGGGGCGAATGATCTCCGCTTGCTCCAGGGTCCGGCGGAAGTTCGAGACCTCATAGCGAACGTCGGAGATCGCCTCGTAGAGCCGCCGCGCCTCGACCAGCGTAAAACGCCGGGGCAGCAGTGTGACGGCGATGTTGGAATACCAGAGCTTCCCGCGCAAGCGATCGATGCCGTCGGCGATGATGCGCGCGTGGTCGAAGGCCAGGTCAGGAAGCTGGTCGGCGGGGAACCAGCGGGCTTCGCTCTCCTTCTCGCGCAGGACGGCCGCGTGGGTAAGCGCCAGGTAGGCGACCGACGGAATCCAGCCGCGCGGATCCCGGCGCGGTGAGCCGTAGGTAGCAAGCTGCTCCAGGTAGACCGAGCCGATGCCGGTCTTCTCGGTGAGCTTGCGCTGCGCCGTCTCCTCCGGTTCCTCTTCAGGGTTCATGAAACCGCCCGGTAGTGCCCACTGGCCCTCATACGGCGTCTCGCGGCGGGGCGCGAGGAGCACCGCCAGACGGCCCTCCCACGGCGCGAAGACCACCGGATCCGCGGTGATGGCCGCCGGCGCCGGGTAGCCTGCGCTGTTAACGGCGGTGATCACAGTATCCTCTTTCATACCGGCGTCACCAGGTGGAGATGCCGCCCGGCGACGGTGACGGTCGCGATGGCGCCGCTGTTGAACGCGACGGCATCCGACAGCACGCCGTCGCTGAAGATCACGCCGTCTGCCGGCATCTGCGAAACGACGCTCAGCGCCTCACCGGCACGGATGGCTCCCCAGCAGGTGTCGGCGCTGCTGTGACGGGAGATGAACGGCTCGCGGACGCAGAAGCGAAGCTCCGGAGCGTCCCAGTCAAAGCGATACAGATCGCGCATGCGGAGCGCCTCTTCATCCGCGCCAACCGCCGCGGTGATGCCGGCAGAGCCCGTCAGGATGGAGCGATACCACCCTGTCGACCCAGCGCCGGTAGAGACGATAATCCCGGACGAGGACTGGCTCTCCCGCCTGCCTTGCCAGACCAGATCGTAGCGCGCGGAGGCGTGGGAGGCTATGCCGATGAAGAGGTCGTTCACCGCGTCGATGCGCTGACCGTCGTTGAGCGTGGCACTCGCCATGGTGATGCGGCGCAGGCCGGCATGACCTTCCAGCACGGCGTGAACGGCGGGGCCGGCATCGGATAGACCGAAGGGCAACAGCACACCATCAAACCGGCCCGGGTCGGGGTTGACGGCCAGAACCGGCTGGCCGGAGAGGTACTTGGCGCAGTTGACCACCAGGCCGTCCTGCCCGACAACCACGACCAGGTCGTGCTCGGTGAACAGGTAGGCAGGCAGGAGCTCACGCTCGATCTCGGCAAAGCGGAGCCGGCGTGGGAAGGCGCGCCGCACCCTCTCCAGCGCCGCCATATAGGTGGCGTGCTCGTCTGCGTACTCCTCGAAGGACACGCCCATGTGTTCCAGGTAGAAGCGGGCCTGGTCGCGGGTCCCGAAGCGCACTAGCAGATCTTCGAGGCGGGTGCGCCGCGTCACAAGCACGATTTTCTCGATCTGCTCGGCCACTTTTATTCCCCTATGCTGCCCCGCTGTTGCTTCCGTTCAGAATTGAGGCGAGCATCTCGGTGGTGACAGTGAGGGTGCCGATCTGGGAGGCATTCTCACCCAAATCCTTGAGAGCCACTGCCAGCAGGGTGCGAGGGTCGGTGGAGGAGTAAGCCGACAGCTCGAGGCCGGTGGCACGGGCTTTGTACTCCGCTTCGCGCTCAACATTCGCGCCCTGCAGGGCAATCAGCTCCTCACGCTGCTGCTCCAGCGTCGTATCGGTGGCGAGCTCCGACTCTTTGATCTGTCTCTCCTCATCCACCGCCGCCCGCCGGCGGGCATAGATCGCTTCGTCGGCACGGCGCAGCAGCGCCTCGCGCGACTCTGCCTCCAGGGCCTTCGCCATCTCGGGCGCCGGCTTGGTGTTAAGTACGTGAAGACTGAGGAGCTCAACACCCAGAGACTCCACCAGACGGCCGTCTCGGATCCGGCTGGAGACGGCGTCGGCGATCTCGCCCGATCTCTTGAGCACCTCCTCGAGCAACATGCCGGCCACCTCTCGGCGCATCTCCATGTGCACCACGTTGGTGATGCGCTGACGCAGCCGCTCCGGATCCTCCGATAGATACTGCCGGGTCTTGGGATTGACGGCGAAGTTGAGCAGCTCGGCCGTGTGTCGTGGCGTCACGATGCGGTACGTGAACTGCCCCTGGATGGCGACGATCTGGTACGCCTGCGTCATCTCCTGGAACACGAATGACGCGTCGATGCTCTGTGTGGGCACGACGACGACGCTGGTGCGCAGGGGCAGATAGTAGAAGGAGAGTGCTTTTCCCTCCCTGGCGACCTTGCCGCCCACGTACTCCAGGACATGATCGGTGGGCTGACCTCTGAAGTGTTCAAGAAGCATCTCTCCGACCTCCTATCTTTTAGTCATTATGACTATAACTGATCGGGGAGTAAGAGTCAAGAAGACTATAAGAGCGAGGTGAGACCCAGGATCTTGCATCTCCTCAATGTCGCCGATTCATGAAGACCTGACTCGTACCGTAGGGGACGCCCAGCGCAGCGTGTGGCGTCCCGCCTGACGCGTCACGCTTCTCACCGTCTGGCAATCGTGAGGATAGAAGCCCGGATGGCCTTGTGGTCGGCGTCCGCCCGGGTTATCCGGTCGACGACTCCCGCTTCCACACCTTTCCGGTCCACCATCTCCTCCAGCATAGCGAGACACCCAGAGGATAGGCGGGACGTGTGAACGGTACGCGAAAGTATGAGCCACGCCTAAAGGTGGTGACCAAGCCCGAGCCCGCCCGAAGGTGCTACCGCTGCCTGATCGGCTCCCTGAAGACCGAGGTCCAGGCCCGGGTCTCGACGACCGGCGGGTAGTCCAGCCAGGTAGTCCATGCCGGGGCTTCGCGCTTCATCAGGCGGTCCAGCGTAGTGGCGCGCCAAGTTTCTACACCGCCCGTTTGGGCCGGCAAGAAACGGTAGAGCGTGCCGAAGCGGTCCCGGCAGACAAGCGCTTCGGCATACGAGGCGGCGTCGAGTGGTCCATCGATCAGGCCGGACATGACGACCCGGGCGCAGCGCTCTTCACCGGCATACGCTTTGACCGAGCGGCGGCCGGCAGCCGGAACGGTGAAGGAGTCCGTCAGATACCAGGCAACCGCATTAGGAGCCGAATCACCCGGGCTACCCATGGAGAAAACCCGGTACTGGCAGTACCGGCAATCGACGGCTGCTCTGCCTCCCTCGTTGACGACGGTCAGCGGCAGGTCTACCCTGCCCCAGTACGCTGAGTCTTTGCTCTCGATCTGAAGGGTTGGATGCACGCTGCTGCTTTTCCAGCGCTGCACCTCCCAGAGCATTGATCTGACGGCCGACCAGACCGTTCTCACCACCTGGATTCCGCGACGGACAGCAGACATATCGGAACTCCACGGCTGTGTTAGGCGAAGGGCTCCAAACCAATAGCTCTATCCTACTACTGTTACGTCGCGGTGAGAATACGGTACTGTGGTGACCTTTACCCGTCGTCAGTCCAACTCACAGGCGACCATGACGCTGCTACGTGTGAGCCGGCGTCCGGATCCTCACCGGCCCGGCTCAGCGTCCGTAGACCGACACGTGCAGGCTGCTGCTGGATGCAAAGGGTTCTCGATTCCAGCCGCCCCACCGCTCCTGTAATCTCAGCCCAGCGATCCGCGCCATAAGATCGATCTCGCTTGGCCATGCATAACGGGTGACGATGGGGTACAGGTGCACGCCATCGTGGGAGAGATGCACATGGCTCTCCTCCAGGCGCTGCGTCACCGGATCATAGCGGCCCACGTCGAGTCGCACCTCATCTACACCAACGGCCTCCGCGTCCACGTATTGGTCGGTGCGCAAGCGGGTGAGAAAGGTCGGCACCTGCGCCTCCACCACAAAAGTGCCGTCGTCGGTGAGATGGGCGGCCACGTTCTCGAAACAACGCACCTGGTCATCCTGAGTCAGGAGATTGAACAGCGTGTTGTACACGACGTAGATCAACCGGTAGGTGCCAGGGACCGACACGTCTGCGAAGTCGCCCATTGCGACCGAGATCTGGCCACCACCCGGCTTGGCGCGCAGCTTGGCGACCATCGCCGGCGAGAGATCGATGCCGTCAACACGGACACCGCGAGCCGCGAGAGGCAGCGCGATCCGTCCGGTGCCGATGGCGAGCTCCAGCGCGGGACCGTTGCCTGCCAACTGCTCCAGGAACGCAACGGCCACCTTCTCATCTCCCCGGGGAGTCTCGTCATAAATCTCAGCGGCCTCCTCACCGAAACTCATGACTGGCTCGTAGTTCTCCATA
>DASVZE010000549.1:0-3704 GCA_036391775.1 Chloroflexota bacterium
GAAGGGACTGCGCTGGAGAGATAGGGGGCGCGAACGCGGTCGAGCGGATCGTATAGCAATCATTCGCCACAGTAGCTACCCTGCCGACATGCACATTCGCCGTGACGCACTTGCCCTGCGTGATGCAGGATTCGACGTTGATCTGATCTGTGACGCTGAGGCGGACCGCCCCATGTTGGAGAAAGTGGACGGAATAACCGTTTGCCGTGTTCCACCCGGGCACAAACGGGGGAGCCTGCTTCGATACCTCATGGAGTACACAGCATTCCCCCTGACCGCGGGAGCGGCAGCCGCCATTCGATGCCTTCGGCGGCCCTACCAGTGGATCGAAATAAACAACATGCCGGATTGGCTGCTGCTGGCTGCGCTGATACCAAAGCTCCTTGGCGCCAGAGTCGTACTATACAGTCGCGAGGATATGGCAAGACTTTTTGCCGCGGACCACGACCTCGCCCCAGGCCATCCTCTGATTCGTCTCCTCTCCGGGCTTGAACGAGCGTGCATCTCCATGGCGGACCAGGTCATCGTAACCCACGAAATGGCGCGCGAGGCACTGATAAAGCGAGGCGTCCCCGCCAGGAAGATCGTGGCAATTCCGAATGCGCCTGATGAGCAGGCATTCTTTGCGGGCTTACAGACGGTTCCCGTTCCCAAGGTGCCCGAGCATCGCGAAAGCTTTCGTCTGGTGACTCATGGCACGTTGGTTCGACGGTACGGGATAGAGACCCTGCTGGAAGCATTGGCCATAGTCCGCCACAATCTTCCCACCATTCATCTCGAGATTCTGGGCGATGGTGAATATCGCCCGGAGCTAGAAAGTTTGGTAGACCGTCTGAATCTCCGTCCCAACGTGACGTTCGCCGGCTATTTGCCGTCGTACGGAGACGTCGCGCCACGGCTACTGCAAGCGGATGTGGGAGTTGTCGCAATATGGACGGACTTCCAGCTTTGCAACAAGCTGACCGACTACCTGGCGCTGGGAATGCCCGCCATTACCACGGAATCTGCCGCCCTGCGTCCGTACCTTGACGACAACGCGGTTCAGTTTGTCGAGCCTCGCAATGCCGGGGCACTCGCCCGAGCCATCTTGACTCTCCATTGGGACCTTCACCGGCGTACCGAGCTCGCGAGGCAGGGTCAGGCCGCATACCGCGAGCACTTCGCGTGGAGTCAGGCAAGATCCGATTATCTCTCCGTGTACGAGACACAGATGGAATTCTCTCGGAATCTTCCTGGAATCACCCCCGCGTAAGGTGACGGCATCTGGCCCGCTGATGGACCCGCACCCACGTGTCGAGGAGAGTATTTTGCAAACGCTTTCAGACGAACCCAAGCTGGCCGGCGCCCCGAGGAATGATATGATCGCGGTCCACGACGAGCTGGTTATCCTGGAGTCTCCATTCACAATCGATCGACTTTCGATCGTCGGTCAGAAGTCTGGACGGCCAGTCGAGTTCTCGCCCGTTCGCATCGGTCCGAACGCGGTCATTCGCGCCTTTAGCGTGATCTATGCCGGATCGACGATCGGCAGCCACCTGGAGACGGGGCATAACGTGGTAATCCGGGAAGAAAATGAGATCGGCCACTGCCTCAATATCTGGAATAACTCGACCATCGATTACGGGTGCGTGATCGGCGACCGAGTGAAGATCCATTGCAATGTTTACGTGTCGCAATTCACAACCATCGAAGATGACGTCTTTCTCGCGCCTGGCGCCAAAACTGCCAATGATCCTCATCCCCTCTGTAGTACCCATCTCAAGGGCCCAACGATCAAAAGGGGCGCACGGATTGGAATGAACGTCACACTTCTTCCCGGGGTGGTAATCGGGGAAGATGCGCTCGTCGGCGCTGGTGCCGTCGTTACAAAGGACGTACCTGCTCGGGCTATCGTGGTCGGGAATCCGGCGCGGGTCCTCGGTACGGTCGAGGACATCGACTGTGCGGAAAGGACACTCTTCGGCCGGTAGACTGGATCGATTGACAGTCAGCTCCCACGGCTCTTGGACGACCAGGTGACCCGTCTCACCCACCGAGGTGATCGTGGTCCTGACATGTTAGGGACTTTCGGCCTCTATCTCGCCCAAATGCCTCGTCAATCCCTCGAAAGTGGTATATACCGTAGTGAGGGAATGTTATGGACGAAGATCGCACTCCGACTACGGGCAATTACATTGCCATGTTGCAGACCACCATCGTGATGGCAGAACGTTGCTGCGTTGAGGCACAAGAGCTTGCCACGAGGGAGAGCGGTTGGTTGGCGCTTGAACTGCAAGCGATTCAACGCGATCTCTTCCACGTCGAGAAGCGCGTCATCGATGCCAGACGCTCGTACGTCGAACGTCAGCACGAAGATCGGGCGCCTGACTACGGCGAACGTGCGCCGGCACATCTGGTGCCTGGACCGCAAATAGTGGTGATCGATGACGAGCCCACTGTCCTCGAGGTCCTGCAGGATCTCTTTGAGATGGAGGGTTTTTCGGTCCTCTCAATGGATCATGTCGAGGACGGGGAGATTGTCAGACAGGCGCCCCCTCCCGCCATGTTTTTGATCGATCTGATGCTGCCCGGCATCAGCGGAGTTGAGCTGGCCCAGACCTTTCGGACGTCTGGCTTTGGCAGTACGCCCATGATTGGCATGTCGGCATCGAAGTTCATGGTTGACAGCGCCATACAAACTCACCTTTTTGATGCCGTCGTCCTCAAGCCCTTCGATGTGAATAACCTGGTCTCATTGGTCAAGCGCTACGCCGCCTGAGCATTCAATCCGGCGATTCACAGACCGAGCAGAAAACACGTCTGCGTCAAGGCTTCGAGGTCTAGCTCCTACGCTATCTCGTTCTGTTGCCCCAGTTCCGTTTCTTCGTGCTGCTGTACGGACTCTGCGATCAAGTCTCGATCCCCGACCATCGGAGGCTGTCCCTCGAGCAGTCTGCGGAGATTCTGGCGCACAGCGTCGGCGTCTCTCTTACGCCCCTGAACGAGCAGTCGCTCTAGCTGATCCCAGAGAAGAGCTTCCTGGGACCTGCGCAAATCCAGGGTCGGATCGTGGTCGGCATGGCGAGGCACATTGCCTACGAGTCTGTCCTGTTCAGCTTCCGCGTTCAGGTGGTAGGTCAGGAGCTCGACTTCCTCCGGCCTCGACAACTCTATCGCGTGGACGAGGGCGCCATGAAGCTGCGTCCGCCTCTGTCGGGACATCTGTTCGTGCAGGACTGCGCTGAAGAGCGGATGCGTGAAGGCGTAACCAACACCCTGTTCTTCGAGAATGCGGCTCTGCAAAGCGGCGTCAAGTATGTCGAGGAGCTCCGGCTCGGTCATTTCTGGGTCGATGGCCTCATGCACTGCCAGCCACAGCTCATGAAACGACAGCTCCGCGCCGGAGAGTGCCAAGAGTGAGAGGACGCGTTGAGCTCGATCGTCCAGTCGTTCGATTCGTAGATCGACAAGGCGCTCCACCTGACGAGGAACGCTAGCAGCGCTCGAGGATGCCGCTTCCCAGTAGCCATCCGCGAAGACCAGCTCGCCACGCCCTTGCATGGCTCCGATCAGCTCCATAACGAATAGGGGGTTCCCCAGGGATACGGCATAAATCTGCTCCAGAAGAGCAGGCGACGGAGCACCCGGCTGGATGACAGCACGCACCAGGCTGTCGCAATCGTGCCGCGCCAGGCGGCGAAGATTGATGTGGCGGCAATATCCCT
>DASVZE010000550.1:0-5416 GCA_036391775.1 Chloroflexota bacterium
CAGCCCTGCCGTAGCGGTACGTGCTACTTAATAGCTGAAATGACCGATCGTCCAGCCCATCAGGATGAGCGCGATAGCGACGATCAGGATGCCTGTAACAAACATTGTTTTCGGCCCTCCTTTGCACGTGTAACAGGAGCAAAAAGTGTGCCACACGAATCTACTTTCCTGAGCCGTGCCTTACGATGCGGCCGAATCTCTGGCCGGCGGCCGCTCCCCGAGGAAGTCCAGCAGAGCGCGCGCCAGCTGATCAGAGTCATGGCGCACCAGGGTTCCGGCTGCAGCGAGAGGCCGGACCATCAGGTGCGGGGCATACTTACGGCAGTTTTCGATATCAATTTCCACAGGAGCGGCCTTTTCCATCTGGTACCGTGCCTGTACGTCGGCCGGAAGCGTGGGGTAATAGCTCAGAATGGCGCCCTGGAGAACGTCCGGCCCCAGGTACTCGGTAATGACCTGGAGAAAAATCGAGGCTGCGTAGCCGTCAGTTTCGCCGTGCTTTGTCATAACGTTACACACGTAGACGGTGGTGGCGCAGGACTGTCGAATCGCGTCTCGCACACCGTCCACCAATAGAGTCGGTACCACGCTTGTGTACAGATCACCGGGACCGATAACGATCATCGAAGCCTCCTCCAGGGCCGATCGCACCTGGGAGGTCGTTTCCGGCACCGGATTCAGGTACACGCACTTGATCGCCGGTCCTTCGCCGCGTGTATCGATCGTCGTCTCACCCGCAAGAGTCTGGCCGTCGACCAGCTCCGCGTAAAGGTGCGTGTCTTCCAGGGTGACCGGCAAGACCTGCCCGTGCACGCGCAGCAGGTGGGCAGCTTCGAGCACCGCGGTATCCATGCCACCCGTGATGTCAGTCAACGCGGTGAGCATGAGATTGCCGAATGTGTGGCCCGCCAGGCCGGTTCCACGCGCGAAGCGATACTCGAACAGCTGGCGCAGCAGCATGCCGGCCGAGTCGTCCGACGCCAGAGCCACGAGGCAGCGGCGAACGTCGCCCGCGGGCAAGTAGCCGAACTCGTCTCGCAGTCGCCCTGTGCTTCCACCGTTATCTGCCATGGAAACAACGGCGGTCAGCTCCACGCTATGCTGGCGTAGACCCGACAGCGCGGTAAAGAGACCGGTGCCCCCACCCAGAACAACAACGCGTTCGGTCATACTTTGTCTTTCGTTACGCTTCGACACGGATCGAGGAAGTTGGCGGCTCGCGCTGAGCCGTAAAAGAAAACCCAGTAACATAGTACGCAAAGGGACGGATCTCTTCACTGTGGATTCGCGCATTCTGATTACCGGCGGCCAGGGGCAGCTGGCATACGACCTCAAGGCGCAGTTCGCGACGGACAGCGTTTTGTCTCCTTCCCGGAGCGACCTGGACATTCGGGACGCTGGTGCAATCGCTGCAGTGTTCGAGAGTTTCCGGCCGACGGTGGTCATCAATACGGCAGCATTTCATCGAGTCGACGCCTGCGAGGCCGACCCGGAAAGTAGCTTCGCGGTCAACGCGGCGGCCCCGCAGAGGCTTGCGGCAGGCTGCCGGGATGCCGGAGCGTTGCTGGTTCATATCAGCACCGACTACGTCTTTGCCGGAGACAAGTGCCGGCCGTACCGCGAAAGTGACCCCATCAATCCTCTCAGTGTTTATGGCGCGTCAAAGGCGGCAGGCGAGATGGCCGTAAGGTGCACACTAGATCGCCACCTGATCGTCCGAACGACCGGTTTATATGGAATAGGTGGGCGCTTCTCGGCGCATGGCAACTTTGTGGAACGTATGCTTCAGCTTGCGGAGGAGCGACGGGAGATATCTGTCGTGGCCGATCAGGTTCTGACTCCGTCATACACCCGGGACGTGGCCGCGAGCATTGCAATGCTGATTGAAGCAGGCGTGGCCGGCACCTTTCATGTTACGAACAGCGGTCACTGCTCCTGGTTCGAATTCGCTACCCAAATATTTTGTCTGGCCGGGCTGGATACGCGCATCCTGCCCACAAGTCAGGCGGAACGCCCCCAACCGGCGCGCCGGCCCGCCTATTCGGTGCTCGGACACGAACGTTTGATCAGCTGTGGACTCGCTGAGCTGCGGCCATGGCAGGAAGCGCTGGACGCCTATATCCACGAGCGAGGCTCGTGCAGACGGAACGTATTCGACTGATTGATTACTCCACGGGGTCTGTTGCATGCTGCCGCGGTATAGTCCGACAGGGAATAGGAGTCCTCATGGCAAGTAGACGAGCCGTGTTCGAGCTAGACACGGAGTCGATTCTCCGAGATCTGCAGGAGAGTCTCATCAGTAGCGGCTATGAGGTAACGGAGCGAGTTCCCGAGGGAATCTGGTGGCTATCCTCAAGCCGTCCACGCGAAGCGGCCGCTCAAGATATCGTCCGGGAGCTTGAGCGGCTGGTTGCCGAAGGTCTCCACGAGATCGAGCAGTAACCGGGCGCAGCCTACATGCCCAGAGCGAGACCGTGCGTTCTCGGGTCTGCGGCACCAGCGAAGACTCCCTGATTCCACACCTCAATAGCATGGGCGTGACCCATGCGCGAATCGTATGGCCCGGCCAGTTCCACCGCATATCCTCTGGTTCGAAGGGCATCAATAACCTCTGGCGAAAAGCGGCTCTCCATGACGAGTAGCGGCTTGCCCGCGGCATCCGCCGTGATCTCGAACCGGGGCAGATCGATAGCGTCGTCGATCTGCCTGTCCTGATCGAGCAGGTGCGACAGGATCTGGACGTGGATCTGGGCTTGCGCGCTTCCTCCCATCGTGCCGAACACCAGCCAGGGTTGCTTGGCTTTGAATGCCATCGCCGGCATCAGCGTATGCAAGGTGCGCTTGCCGGGTGCGATCGCATTGGAATGATCCGGGTCAAGCGAAAACATTGCCCCTCGATTCTGAAGCATGATGCCGGTCGATCCCGCCATCACGCCCGAGCCAACACCCATGAAATTACTTTGAATTAGGGAAACCAGGTTGCCGTTCTCGTCCGCGGCGCACATATATGCGGTGTCGCCTGGAATTCCGGGGACCGCGTCCGGAGCTGCTCTCTCCCCCATGCACGAAGCGCGCGCTTCAATGTACTCGCGCTCGAGAAATGCCGCCGGAGCGACGCGCATATGGTCCACGTCGGTCATGTATGCGTCACGGTCGGCGTATGCCAGTCGCAGCGCCTCGGACATTACATGGACGGCACAGTCGCCACCCTCCGCAAGCCGGCGGCGGGGGATACCGTCCAGCAGACGTAGCGCAATGAGGGCGGCGAGACCTTGAGAGTTGGGAGGAAGCTCAAACACGTCCACGCCGCGATACGGCGCCTTGATCGGCTTAACCCACTGACTTTCGTGAGTTGACAGGTCCTCCTCGTCCAACAATCCACCAATTGCCTGCAAGCTCGCCGCGATCTCCCGCGCGATCGAGCCCTTATAGAACTCAGCCGCACCCCCCCTGGCGATCTTGCGGAGGCTGTCGGCGAGCGCCGGCTGGCGAATAACAGTTCCCTCGGTCGGGGCCGCTCCGTCCGTCCAGAAGGTCGCCCGCGCCGGCATCGACGGGTGAAGGAATGACTCGGAGAGAGTCAAGGCGCGGGCAAGTTGATTGGTGGCGGCAAACCCATTCGCTGCATACGATATCGCGTCTTGCAGAATGTCGGTCATCTCGAGCCGGCCATAACGACCGTGTAGCTGAAACCAGGCGTCAACGCAGCCTGGGACTGTCACGGACAATGGCCCGCGAATCGGCATGTGAGCGCTTCCGGTTCGTTCCTGCACTCGTTCGAGCGTTGCGCTGTGCGCTGCTTTGCCGCTTCCGTTGATGCCTTGAAGGTGTCCGTCCCGGCGGGTGAAGACCATCGCGAAAAGATCACCGCCGATGCCGCACTTCTCAGGCGCCACCACGGCAAGCACCGAGTTTGTCGCAATTGCCGCATCAACAGCATTTCCGCCGCGCCGCAGGACTGCCACGCCGGCGGCAGTCGCCAGATAGTGAGGGGAGGCCACCATTCCGCGCAGGCCGAAAGCTTTCATCGGTCTCCTCTTCAGTTAATCCTGCCAGAATAGGGTGGGAGGAAAACCACCGAATGACGCATCTCGATGGCTTGCGGCGTTCCGTGTTGCTGGGTATCGCTACCGGGATACACAGCATGACAGGCATGGCTTTCCTTAGCTGGAGTGCGCTGCAAGGTCGGCCGGATCTCGCCCAATCGCCGCTACGAGTCATATCGAAGCCGGAGGTAGCAATTCTTATACTGCTAGCCGCTTGCGCTGAAGTCGTGGCAGACAAATTCCCCTTCTTGCCTTCGAGAACCGCGCCCGCGCCCCTCGCAGGCCGAATCGTCATCGGCGCGCTCGCGGGCGGAGTATCGCACGCCTACCCGAACGTTGACCGACCCGACGGCAGACGCGGACGGGCTCTCCTGGGAGCGGCGGCCGGTGCGAGCAGCACAGCCGTCAGCGCGTTTGCTCTTCACTCATTACGGAAATTGCTTACGGAGAGGTTTTCCGTGCCCCAGGCTGTGGCCGGTGTGGTTGACAGTATCGTTGCTATCCTGACGGCGAGAGCAGCCATTCGGTCAAGGAGCGCCGGCCGTGGATGATTGGCTTCAGCCCCGACGTGAGCCCAAGTCGGAGTCCAGGCGTCTGCTTGGCTTGCTGATCGCGGGCTCGCTGGTGGTGGCTGTGGTCATTGTCTGGGCAGTCACTTCTGTCCTGAGTGGACCTCTCATTCTCGGGATCATGATCGCAGCCTTCTTTCTTTGCCTGGATGCGCTTGCCATCGCTATCGTGTGGTATAGCATGCAGCGGCGCTGACGCGTGCCGCGAATTTTTTTGCCCAAGGTAGGTTCGGCTTTATGGATGGGCGCTTTAGCCTGGGTTTGATTGCGCTTGTTACGGTGGCCGTCATCGTCGGCGTGCTCGCCGCGCACACACAGCGGAACACGGCGACACCTCCGGCCGCCACGGTCATCCCGACTCTGGCTCCCCCGCCACCAGACGGCTGGGTCTACATGGAGCACCAGTCAAGTAGCTCTTCGTACTTCAATCCCCCAACGTTGAACGTCTACGTCAACCAGACCGTAACTTTCCATAACGCGGACACGGAGAACCATAGCGCACTGGCGGACAACGGCGCCTTTAATACCGGTGTGCTTTCCCCCGGGGAGAATAAGGAGTGGGTTCCGAGGAAGCCGGGCAGCTACACGTTCGGGGATTTCCTCCATCCCGAAATGCACGGCGTTATCATCGTGCACCAGCCCACACCTCAGTAGTGCATGGCGGGAAAATGCAGAGTCCATCTTCGTCTCACAGGTGAGGTGCAGGGCGTCAATTTTCGGTACTTTGCCCGGCAACGCGCACAGTCGCTCCGGCTCGCGGGATGGATTCGCAATTGCCCGGATGGATCAGTCGAAGCGGAA
>DASVZE010000551.1:0-9537 GCA_036391775.1 Chloroflexota bacterium
GCGGCCCTTCAATCCAGCGCGATCGATGAGCGCGCCCGCGTGCCCGCCGGGTGGGTTCTTGAACGTTGATCCGGCCGACGGCTCTTTGATGGGCTGAGTCTCCTGTCGATGTTGGCGAAACTCCTCGAGGCGCGCCAGAGCCGCGCGGGGCTCGGTAGGCGCCAGACGAAATCGGCACGAGGTCACGACAAAGGTGCTTTGTATCAGATGAGGGCGCTTTAACGCGCTTTGACGGTAACGGTACAAGAGCATCTTCGGCGTTAGCCGGCGACTCTCGCCTTTGTCGTCCACCACATCAGCGGATACAAGAGCCTGACTCACGTCTGACCAGTGAGCGCCGGCGTTATTGACCACTCCGGCGCCGACCGTTCCGGGTATGGAGATGCCCCACTCCATTCCAGTGAAGCCCTGTCGAGCTGTAAACTGGGCTGCTTTTGCGAAGAAGACCCCTGCCGCACAGGCTAGTGTGGGCCCATCCTCGATGGCCAATCCGCGCAAGCGATTCAAAATGACGAGTCCTTCGACGCCATCATCCGACACCAGTATGTTGTTCCCGCCCCCCAGCACCAGCCACGGGATCCCTGCCGATTTTGCTATGCTCACTGCTTCGAATAGCTGCTGTTCCTCCTCGACAACGCAGAAGTAATCGGCTGGTCCACCGATTCGCCAGCTGGTGTGACGTGCCATTGGTTCCCCAGCGCCGGCACGACTTAACCCAGCCCGCTGCAGTGCGTCCACAATATCTTGAGACATCATGCCCGAAGTCTGGTCAACAATTCTGACCCGAGAGTGGTCACGTCCCCCGCTCCCATAGTCACGACCACATCGCCGGGCACAACGTCGTGCGCCAGCCGCTCGATCGTTTGGGCATGTGTTTCGGTATAGAAGACACGGTCGTGCGTTCGGCCAACAGCGCTCGCCAGGTCCGCTCCCGAAACGTTATAGCTGTTTATTTCTCGCGCGGCGTAGATGTCAAGCACATATACGGCGTCTGCATCCGAAAACGCGGTCGCAAAATCCTGCATCAGATCGTGTGTTCTACTGTAGGTATGGGGTTGGAAAACGGCACGCACCGGCCGCCTGAATCGCCGTTTGATCGCGCCCAGATTGGCCCGAATCTCTGTTGGATGATGGGCGTAATCGTCGAGCACCAGAACGCCTGACGCTTCTCCCTTATGCTCCAACCGACGACCCACTCCGGCGAATCGGCTCAGTCCCTCCACAACTCGTGAGAGAGGTACACCGAGAGCGTTTGCGACGGCAGCCGCTGCTAGAGCGTTCCGCACGTTGTGATCTCCGGCAAGGGGAAAGACGATCTCGGCCTCCTCGTCGCCGTGTCGCAGTGTGAAGTGTGTTCGTTCGCCCACGTCACGGACGACACTTCCTCGCCAGTGTCCCGCGTTCAAGCCGTAGCTGACGACAGGGGCAGGAACGTCACGTACACAGTCGAGAACACTCGGATCGTCGGCACAAACAACCAGTAGATCGCTGACGCTACACGCAAACTGGTGAAATGCCGCGCGTACCCGATCCTCGGTGCCGTAGTAGTCAAGGTGGTCCGCCTCAATGTTGGTAATGACGGCGATTGAAGGATGCAGGTGCAGGAATGAGCCGTCATACTCGTCGGCCTCCACCACGATCAAATCACTTCCCACACGAGCATTTGAGCCGAGATTGTAGCTGACTCCGCCGACCAGCACCGTGGGGTCAAGCCCCGCATCGACCAGCAAGTGACCGATAAGCGAGCTCGTCGTGGTCTTGCCGTGGGTTCCCGCGACTGCGATTCCGCGCCCCGGATTCATGATGTCCGCCAACAGCTCGGCGCGCTTCATCACCGGCACATCATGTTCGCGAGCCGCTTTGATCTCAGCATGATCGCACGGTACGGCCGAGGTCACGACTAGCAGATCCTGGTGCGCGATGTGCTCGGGACTGTGACCCTGGCAGACCTCGATGCCGAGTTCGGTCAGCGCAGCGCCTTGTTCGCCCGGGAACCTATCGCAGCCTGAGACGACGCAACCGCGGGAGAGAAGAATGCGAGCGAGCGCACTCATACCGATCCCGCCGATTCCCATGAAGTGGATGCTCGCCGATTTTGACATTGGAGAAATCATCGCAGCGTTTCCTCAAGCACCCGGGCCATGGCGGCGGCTGCATCTGGTCGGGCCAGCGACCTGCTGGCCATCTCCATGGTCCGTAACCGGGAATCATTGCTGAGGAGCTCATGAACGGTATAGCCGAGTCGCTCGGTCAGAGCTTGATCCTCAAGAATCACGGCGGCTCCGCGCTGAGCCAGGTACTCGGCGTTCTCGCGCTGATGCACGCCCGGAATAGGAAGAGGCACCAGAATGGCCGGCGTCCCTACCGCAGGGAGTTCGCCGAGTACGGATGCCCCGCTGCGACACACAGCCAGATCGGCCGCTGCCAGAGCATAGGCGATCTCGGGGTCGTGCATGTAGGGATAAAGTCGATACTGCTTACGCTGGCCAGGGGACAGGGTATCGGCCACCGCCTGGGCCTCTGGGAACCGTTGCTCTCCACAAATGTGGATCACGAAGAAGCTATTCAAAAGAGTCGGAAGGTGCGCTGCCAGAGCCTCGTTGATGGCGCGCGCGCCCTGGCTCCCACCCAGTACACAGAGCACCCGCGCGTCATCCGGGAGTTCGAGGCGCTTGCGGCCCTCTTCACGCGTGGCTTCAAGAAAGGAGTCTCGAACCGGATACCCGGTGACCGTGACTTTCTCCGGCGGGAGGTAACGGCGGGCATCGTCCGTGCTGACGGCGATACGGCGAGCAAGCGGAACCAACAGTTTCACAGCCTTCCCCGGTACGACATCCGGAAGGAAAACCACCAGGGGCACCCGCATGAGCCTGACGGCAATCGACGCGGGAATCGACACATAGCCGCCGGTGGCGAAGGCGGCACTGAAGCGGCCATTCGCCACCAACGGCAGGCAACGGAGCGTCGCCAGGATCAGCACCAGGGCGTTCTTGATTGACGTTGGGGGCGCCATGGGGAAGAGATGGAGCTGAGCGCCGGTAGGCGGTACCAGAGTCCCTTCCATTCCTCGCACGCTTCCGACGTAGACCAGATCAGAGGCGCGGAACCACGGTCGAGCCGGCTTCCGCTCTGTCGGACGCGCGGCCGAGCCGGATGTGCTGGGTGTCGACGGGGGCGCGAGTAGGTACCGGACGAGGGATAACGCGGGGTACACGTGACCCCCCGTCCCGCCCCCGGTTATCAATATTTTTGCGGGCAAAGCCCTCTCCCGTGGCATGGCGCGAAATATTGAGCAGCACGCCCATGGCGACCATGCTAATGATCATGGACGTTCCTCCGTAGCTCACAAAGGGCAGGGGAACGCCAGTGAAAGGAACCGACGAGGTTATCACCGCGAAGTTCATCAGTGCCTGAAAAGTGAACCAGGTAGTGATTCCGGCTGCAACCAGACGCGCGAAGGGTGTGGGCGCACCCGCCGCAATCCGCATTCCTCGATAGGCGATCACCAGAAAGAGCAGAAGCACGGCGACGGCCCCTGCCAATCCCAATTCCTCCGCGATAACAGCCAGAATGCTGTCGGTGTGTGGCGCGGGCAGCACATACTTTTGAACGCTGTTTCCTAGCCCGACACCAAAAAGGCCACCGTAGCGCAGGGCAAGTAGTGCCTGAATGGTATGGTAGCCGGAGCCCGTCGGGTCGCTCCAAGGATTGAGGAAGGTGGTGATACGGCTGCTCTGGTAGCTGCGGCTGTGCATCATGATGTAGCCGCAGAACCCCGCACCGGTGCATATCCCTGCCAAATGGCTCACATTGGCGCCTGCGACGTAAATGATGCTCAGGGCTACGACGGTCACCACGATCGCGGTACCGAGGTCGGGCTGCTTGACGATCATCAAGGCGATCACGCCGACGATAATGCTGAACGGCACAACCGCGCCTCGGAAATCGCGTACCTGGTCACTCTTGGAAGATAGCCAGCTGGCCAGGTAGATGATGAGAGCGAACTTCATAAGCTCGCTCGGCTCGAGCTGAAAAAAGGAGCCGAAAGAAATCCAGCGCTGAGCGCCGTGAGAGACGTGACCGAAATGCGGCAGCATCACAATGGCCAGGAGAGCCAAAGAAGCTCCGAAGAAAGGCAGAGAGAGCTGCCGCCAGCGGTCGAAATGGATACGGGCGGCGGCGATCAGTCCAACCAGCCCAATGCCGGCCCAGATGATTTCTCGCTCTACATAGAAGTAGGGCGTGCCGTAGTAGGCATATGCCTCGGCCATACTGGCGCTATATACCATCAAGATGCCGAAGCAGAGGAGCGCCAAAAAGGCAAGAAGGAGCCAGGGATCGACGTCGCGCGTGAGACTGACGGCTCGCCGCATACTAGGCCGCATGCTTTAGCCCCTCCACTGCCCGGACAAAAACGCGACCTCGCTCCTCAAAATCGGTGAACATGTCATAGCTGGCACAGCCTGGAGAGAGTACCACGGCATCGCCCGGGTGTGCCATGGCGCGAGCACGTTGCACTGCTTCTTCCAGGGAAGCGCACTGTATCACTGCATCCCGTCGCAATAGGTCGCTCCGGTCGTGCGTCTTTTCCAGAACAGCCTGTTCGATCAGAGGCGCGGCCTCTCCCAGCAGGAACAGCGCTCGCGCTCGCTGGGCGACCTTTACCGCGAATGCATCCCACGGCACATGCTTGTCCCGGCCCCCCGCAATGACGAGGAGCGGTCCATCAATCGCGTCGAGTGCAACGCAGGCTCGAGCAGGCGAGGTGGCTATTGAGTCGTCGATGTAGCGGACTCCCTGGATATCGGCTACCGTCTGTAGCCGATGTGGAGCCGGCCGAAAGCTGCGAACGGCCGCCGCCATGTGCTCTGGGGATATGCCAACGATATCCGCGGTGGCGACGGCCGCCATCACGTTCTCTATATTGTGTCGACCCAGCAGCGGGATATCTGACACCGACATGATGGTGTGGACGCGTTCATTGCGTCTCAAACCTATCCGGTTGTCCAGCAGGACCGCGCCATCGGCCCGAGCCGTCGGCCCGAACCATCGGATCTCGCCCGGAGTGCTGGTCGCGAACTGTGCCACCGCCGGGTCATCGGCGTTGAGCACTGCATGGTCGCCGTGGCGCTGATGGTCGACGATATGACGCTTGGCCCGTATGTAATCGGCCATCGAGCCGTGGCGGTCAAGATGGTTCGGGCTGATATTCGTAACGACAGCGATCTGAGGACTGCGACGCAAGATGGAGAGTTGAAAGCTGCTGAGCTCCAGGACGACGTTCGTGCTTCGCGTTATGCTCGGAAGCAGTTCAAGCATGGGATCGCCGATGTTGCCGCCCACTGCCGCGTTCATCCCTGCTTGTCTCAGGATGTGGCCGATCAATCCGGTCGTCGTGGTCTTTCCGCTGCTCCCCGTCACGCCTATAATCGGGGCGGGACAGAGATCGAAAAATAGGGTCGTCATGCTCTCGATTGCCAGGCCTCTGGAAACAGCAGCCTGGTAGACGGGGTTCGACTCCGGCACGCCAGGGCTGACAAAGAATCGGTCGGCCCGCTCCACCAGGTCGGGACGGTCTTCACCCAGCGCCAGGTCGATGCCGTGGGGAACGGCATCGACCTGGCGCTGAAGGCGCTCGGCGGCCGCGCTATCCGTCACCGTCACTGCGGCCCCGTGACCGGCGAAGAAGCGAGCTAGAACGACTCCTTCACGAGCGAGACCGAGAATAAGGATATTCGAGCTTCGCGTGTTCATCACGTCCTAACTGAAGGCCAGCGCCAGACCGGCCACGGCGGCCAGCATACTGACAATCCAGAAGCGCTGAGTAATCTGGTTTTCGTGCCAACCGATGAGCTCGAGGTGGTGGTGGAGCGGGCTCATGCGCAAGAGGCGGCGGCCGCCCGTGAGCTTGAAGTAGCTCACCTGCGCCATGACCGACACCACGGCAATGACAAAGACAAAACCCACCACCGGCAAGATGAGTAGCTGGTTGAGCATCAAGGCGACGGTTGCCAGGCACGCTCCCAATGCTAGCGAGCCGGTATCTCCCATAAAGACGCGAGCGGGATAAATATTGAACCAGAGAAAAGCCAGGAGGGCGCCTACCAGCGTAAAGCAGAACTCGCCGGTGTACTTATAGTTCGGAGTGAGAAGTGCAATCGCGCCGAAGGCGGCGAATGCAATGGCACCTGTCCCGGCAGCCAGACCGTCCAGACCGTCGGTCAAATTGACGGCATGAGCTGTTGCCACAATAGCTGCAATGGCCAGCGGCCAGTACCAGATCCCAAAGTCAACATACGTCTGAGTTGGAACCCAGACATCGTTCGGGTGTGCAAGCAGCTTTGGCACGTGTAAAGCGGCCACGATGACCACGGCGATAAGGATGGTCCACGCAAGCTTGAAACGAGCGCGCAGGCCGGCGCTTCCAACGCGAATCGTGGTAAGAAGATCATCCACCACTCCGAGCACGCTACAGCTCACCAACGCGCCAACTGTCAAAAGTTGTGAGTAATGGTTGTACAGGTTGTATAACACCGTGAGGGCGCAGGTGACGCCGCTAAAAATCACTCCGCCCATGAGCGGGGTACCTACTTTGACGTGGTGCGCCGGCGGGTAATCTCGCCGTACCATGGTGCCTGCCTTCATGCGTCGCAGCCACTTGATGGCATATGGTGCGGCAAACATGGAAATCGTAAAGCTTGCCACGCCGAACACCATGGCCGGAAGCAGCAGGCGCGCAATACTGTCCGTAAAGCGCACGCTGTGCACAATCATTGTTGCCGCATATTCAGCGGTCATCCCTCACCTCGCAACCCATGTACAACCTCCTCCATCCTCATACCACGCGAACCCTTCACCAGAACCGACCATTCCGGTTTCGGTTCGTGCTGCTGGTTCGTGGCACTCTGCATTGTAGGGAGGCCTGTTGCTGCACGCTGAATCGGGACGCGCTCCGTTATTTGTCGAACCGTCCTGACAGCGTCTTCGTTGGACACGACTGTTAGGACGCGCTCCCGGGGAAGGCCCGCCTCAAGCGCGCCCTGAGCTATCCAGTCGCTGCGCGTTCCGCGCACGATGAGCCATTCTGCAACTTCCGCTGCCTGGCGGCCCACCATGAGATGAGCGTCCCGCTCCTGTGACCCTAGCTCGAGCATGTCTCCCAACACGGCAATCTTTGCGCCGGGGGCGGCAGACAGTAGCTGTATAGCGGCGGTCATGGAAGCCGGTGCAGCGTTGTACGAATCGTCGATGATCAGCAGGCCGTTCTGGCTTCCAATGATCTGTTGCCGCCCCTCGAGTGCGGCGAGCGCAACGGCATCCGCGATACTGGTCCAATCGATTCCCATCTCTCGAGCGATGGCCACGCCAAAGAGGAATGCATGGACCAGATGTCGACCCGGGACGGTGGTACGGAGCCGAATACTTTGCCCCTCAGCCTGAAGGGCGAACGACATGCCGTCCAGCGACCGCGATTCAATATCCGTCGCGCGGTAATGGCAGTCGGCACTCAAGCCCACCAGTACCGTCCGGGCTACCCCGGTGGTACGCGCCATCGCTCTGGTCCATTCATCGTCGCCGTTCAAGATTGCCAGCCCATCCGGCGGCAATGCGGCCACCAGCTCACTTTTCGCGCGCGCGATTCGCTCGATGGTACCCATGCGCTCCAGATGATTCGGTCCCACGTTGGTCACGATTCCGATACGGGGTCTCGCCACGCGCGCCAGAAGCGCAATATCGCCCGCCTGATACATTCCCATCTCGAGCACTGCTACGCGATGTTCGGGCCGAAGACGCAGCAGCATGAGGGGCAAACCGATCTCCGTATTCAAATTCGCCACGCTTCGGAGAGCCGGCATGAACTGCGAGAGTAACGAGTACACGACTTCTTTGGTGCTGGTCTTTCCAATACTGCCTGTAATGCCGATTATTTCTGCCGTTTGAGAGAGCCGCCAGGAGCGCGCCAAATTCTGCAGCGCCAGCAGTGCATCCGGAACCACCAGCAGGGACCGTGGGTCCGCCCACTCCTCACCCGAGTCACGATATATATCACGTAGCGATTCTGCTGGTGGAACCCACTGCACCATAGCGCAGCGGGCCCCAAGCCTCAGTGCGTCACCCACGAACTGGTGACCGTCCACTCTCTCACCGGGCAATGCGATGAACAGGTCCCCCGGGCCGGCGGCGCGAGAGTCAACCTGTACCGAGGCTATCTGGCGCTGCACATCACCCGGCAGATAATCCGCAGGAGATGTCTGGCCGTCCGGCAACACTCGAAAAGCGCGCGCGTGGGTGCCGCGCAATACGGCGGCGAGGTCGAGGGTCATGGATAGAGGGGATGCGCGGAAGGTGGGATGTGGAAATACATGAAAAGTTGTTTGAAAATGGTACTCATGACGGGAGCTGCCGTCATGGAGCCCCAGATAAAGTCTCGCGGATGCTGGAGCAGCACCAGAACGCAGAAACGCGGGTGGAAAGCCGGTGCGTAGCCGACAACACTGGCGTTGGTGACGTTCTGGAGGTACTTGCCGTTTGGACCAGCGATATTGGCCGTGCCCGTCTTGGCGGCAATATTGTACCCGTGTACCAGCGCTAACTGCGCTTCACCGTTGACCGCGGAGTGCACAAGCATGTTCGTCAGGGTGTGAGCGGTCGCCGCCGAGATCACCCGGCGCACGACCGTGGGCTGGTTCGCGATGACCCGGCCATCGTACGCTGTCTGCCTGACGATCTGGGGTTTCATCAATAAGCCGCCATTGGCCACGGCGCCGACGGCGCTGACGAGCTGTAGCGGTGTGACCGTCAGGCCCTGACCGAACGAGTTTGTGTAGAGATTGACGATGGTCCATTCCTTACTTTTCGGCTCGGGCAGCGTGCCGGAATACTCGCCGGCGAGCCCGACCCCGGTAGGTCGCCCGATGCCGAAAGAATTGACATAATGATAGAACCGATTGACGCCGAGGTGTCCGGCGACCCAGGACGCACCTACATTTGCCGAATGCTGTAACACCTGCGTCATGTTCTCGATGCCGTTGCCCTGGTCGTTCCAGTTGTGCAGGACGACGTTGGCAATCCGGAAACTTCCTGAGTCATAGAGCGTGCTTTGCGGCGTAATCACTTTAGAATCAAGGCCCGAAGCCATGGTGACAATTTTGAAGGTCGAGCCGGGCTCGTAGGCGAACTGGATAGCCGGGTTCTGGAAAAGGCTCGCCTGACCGCGGTTCGCGTAAACGTTGAAGTAATTTGGGTTATAGGTTGGTGCGCTCGTCATAGCCAGAATGCGGCCCGTATTCGGGTCGGTAACGATGATCGTGCCGGCGTCGGCGCGGTGGGTCTTGACGGCGTTTCGCACGTCGATCTCGGCATATTCCTGAATAGTTGGGTCGAGCGTCAAAGTCAGATCGCCACCGTTATGGGCGGGCGTAGGCGCCTGCGCACTGAGTCGAATACTGTGGCCGGCGGTATCGCGCAGGACCGTGCGAATACCTGCGCGTCCCGCCAGAATGGGGTCGAAGTATTGTTCGACCCCGTTGATGCCGT
>DASVZE010000552.1:0-6197 GCA_036391775.1 Chloroflexota bacterium
CGTTGGGATGGACGCAAGGTCTGATAGAGGCTTTCGATCATACAAGCGCTCTCGCTGCCTTGCAGGTCTGCGCTTCATTGTTTCGAACGCCTGCCGGGGCTGCATCCGCATATCGATTCCTGGTTAAGAGAGATGTAAAGACACTCATCAAGTTGAAGACCGCTACTCCACTCTCCATGGCTCAAATCGGAAATCAGTCTGCCGGCATGGTTCGACAAATCAAGGAATGCTCCTGCAGTACGACCGCGCTCCTTCGAACCTATGACATCGTATATCGTCATGACAACGCCGTGGTCGAGGCAACCTATACGGGTCCCGCGCGATTCGCTCCCGATCAGTTTGCAAGTCTGGTAGCCGGACAAAACAGCAACCTGCGGTAGAGTTACCCGCGATGTACGCCTTGTTAGAATCGCACGACAGTGGACCTGGAGGCAGCCATGTTGTTGTCTGACAAGCGGATCCTCGAAGAGCGCGAGCAGGGCAATGTTGTGATAGAGCCTTTCGATTCCCGGCAGCTCGGCACGAACTCGTACGACTGCAGGCTGGGTGAGTGGTACTTTCAGCCGACGAAGTTCATGGAGATCATAGACTTCACCGACGAAGAGCAGGCACGCGATTTCTGGGGCGAGCCAGTTCGCGCGGACGAGGTCATCTACGTAAAACCGGGAACGACGATCCTGGCACACACGCAGGAAGTAATCGGGGGCCGAAACGGGGTCACGACGCAGATGCATGCTCGCAGCAGCATCGGAAGATCCGGTTTATCCGTATGTAAATGTGCTGGTGTAGGAGACGTGGGTTACGTGGCACGTTGGACCATGGAGATCAGCAACCACACGACATGCACCGTGAAGCTGCCTGTCGGACTGCGTATTTGCCAGATCAAGTTCGACCGGGTCGGCGAAACACTGCGAGAGTATCAGGGCAAATACGGTCAGTCGGGCGAATGGTCACCCTATGACATGTTGCCTCGCCTGTACAGTGACTGGGACGTGGAGTATCTTGCGGTCCGACCCGCGCCGAGCTCGTGACCGCCTCGGAAGACGTCGAAACCGGCGCGTGTATTAACCACCCCAAACGAGAGACAGCGCTGCGCTGCAGTCGGTGCGAGCGCTTCATATGTACTCGATGTGCCATTCAGACCCCGGTGGGCTCACGATGCAAGGATTGTGCTCGCCTCCGCCGGTTGCCACAATACGACGTCGACTTGCTCCTCCTGATCCGGTCTGTCTTCGCCGGCCTGGTCGTGAGCGTGCTGGCATGGAGTTTGGTTTCCTACTTCATAGCTCTCCGATTCATACTCAGCATTCTTGTGGGACTGGCGGTGGGAGAGGTTATGAGCCGCTTTGCGAGCCGCAGGGATAATCCGATCCTGGAAGTGTCTGCCGTGTGCAATGTGATCGCGGGACTACTACTTTCTGATGCGCTCGGTCCGTGGGCTCAGGCTGGTTTTTGGCACGCTTTGACTACCAGCTCCGCTTTGGGTTTCCAGCTCTTGCTCCCGGCCGCGGTAGCCTCGTACGTTGCGGTCGTCAAGTTGCGATAGCCAGAATGACCGACGTCGCCTCCGAGTCAAGCCCGCGTTGCATTGCCGTTGTCCATGCTGTTCTTTTCGATTACGGTCATACGCTTACGGACTTCACCCTGGCGGAAGACGAGCTATTGCTGTGCTACATGGCAGTGCGAAGCTTGCTTGAGGCAGAAGCGCGCCAGGAGCTGCCAAGCGCAGAGAGCTTGATCAAACTCGTTTCGCAAAAAGTAACGATGGAGATCGCGCAGTCCTACGAGGCGCAGGACCTGCAGGAGCTTGACATTGTCGAGCTATTTTCTCGCGCACTATCGGACACGGGTTTGGAACTTCCTCGTGGGTTAGTGGAGAGCATCGCCGAAATGGAGCATCGCGCATTGGTTCGCCATCTAGAAATGCCCAAGGAAAATCTGGCCGTTCTCCGAACCCTTCGCTCAGAGGGAATCAAAGTAGGGCTGGTATCCAACGCAACGTATCTTCCTCGTTTGTTACACGAAGATCTGGATCGACTTGGTATCTCCCGGCTGGTGGATATCGCAGTATTTTCCTCGGAAATTGGTGTAAGGAAGCCGCATCCAGCCATCTTTCGCCAGGTACTTGACGGCCTAGACGTCGCACCTCATGAAGCGGTCTTCGTGGGTGACCGTCTACGCGACGATATCGGAGGAGCGCAGTCGCTCGGCATGAGAACCGTGCTGACGACCCAATATCGCCGGGAGACACTTGACGGCTCGAAGCCGCACCCAGACGCAGTGATCGGACGCTTGCCTGAGCTCATCGACATACTCAAAGCGTTTACAACGTGTGCGTGACCAGAAGCAGAACGGCGGCGAGGATGATAAGCAGCACGACGACCGAAATGACAATGCTCGACCAACGCACTCCGGTGGCCGCATGTGCCGCCCTCTGCGCGACCACAGCGTCCTGCGTCTCGGGGTCCAACTTGCGGGCACAGTTAGCACAGAACGCGGAGTCTGACGGGTTTTGCGTTCCGCATGCCTTACATGTAATCACGAGTACCTCCCGGACATTTGGCTCAAGCTGACCGCTTGCAAGCGTTCGTTAAGATGGCAGTAGACGGTGTAGATGACGTGGTGGCTTATAGGCAGGTTGAAGGCGAGAAGACGAGGCTGCGACCCGCACTGTGGGGCTTCTCAGAAGATGAGCTCCGCAGGCGGTACAAATGGAGCCTGGATGAAGACCTGCAGTATTGGAGCGGAACGATACCTGGAGGCCGTTCCTACACCCAGTTTAGGGAAACCGTCGCTCAACGAGACTGGCCGAACGACAACAGGCGAATCAGCTACGCCATCCTCGACAGAGACGGCGATCTGATTGGCATGGTGAGCTGTTACAACGTTGATCATGATCGGGGCACCGGAGAACTTGGGGTCTACATCGGTGAGCAGGGCCTTTGGGGACAGGGATATGGCACAGATGCGGTGACGACCTTCTTGTGGCACCTGTTCGACGATCTTGGCTTCAGGACCGTCTATCTGCACACGCACGAGGCAAATATACGCGCACAGCGGAGCTATATAGCGATCGGGTTCGAAACGGTGAACCGGCGCCGCAGGTATTCCTCTCGCCTGGGGTACCACGACGAGCTGGAAATGACAATTTCGTGTGAACGGTTCAAGCAACTTCATACTGAGAGCGTTCCGTCCGCCAGCACCTGAGCGCACGAAGCATCCTGGGCAGGCGGCGACCTCGAACGGCGGGAGAGACGGATGCCACCGATAGACCGCGTTGCACTTTATCTGCAAGACAAACACCCCATTCGAGACGGGATGGAGTACGCGCGATATGCCGAGAGTCGCGGATTCGAGGCCGTCTGGCAAGCGGAGTCGCGTCTGGTGCGGGACGCGATTGTCCCTATGGCTGCCTTTGCAGCCGTCACGCAGACTATAAAAATCGGCAGTGGTGTGATCAACAACTGGACCCGAAACCCGGCAATAGTAGCTGCCACCTTTTCTACCCTCGATGATCTGGCGCCCGGCCGCATACTCTTCGGCGTGGGGGCATGGTGGGAGCCTCTAGCCACCAAAGTGGGTGTCGACCGCCGCAAGCCACTTAAGGCGACGCGCGAGCTCATCGAGGTTGTGCGCCGGCTTCTCGCGATGGAAACAGTGACCTATCACGGAGAGTTCGTCAATGTGACGAATGTTCAAATCGACATCGTCCATGGCGACCGTAGCCCCAAGCAGGTTCCCGTCTACATTGGTGCAACGGGCGACCAGATGCTTCGACTGGGCGGCGAAATCGCCGACGGACTCCTCATGAATTACCTGGTTTCGCCCGCATACAACGAGCGCGCCATCGCGGAGATAGAGCAAGGGGCCCGGAAATCAGGCCGAAACTTGAACGATGTCGACCGTCCTCAGCTCATCGTGGTTTCGATGGACAGCGACCGCGAGCGGGCACTGAATAATGCGCGTGAGCTTGTAACGCAGTATCTAGGCCAGCAGCCGCACATCATGAAGGCGAGCGGAGTGAGTGAGGACGTGCTCAATCGAATTCACGAGGTGCTAACCTGGCCCGCCACCGAAGAAGAGATTCGCCGGGCGATGCACGTGGTGCCGGACGACGTCGTGCAGCTCATTACGGCGTCGGGTACCGCGGACGAATGTCGCGCGAAGGTACAAGAGTATGTCGACACAGGATGTACCTGCCCGGTGCTCTATCCGCTAGGAGACGACGTGCGGATGATGATCGACGCTTTTGCGGTTGCTTGAAGTTCGATTGGCCGTGTTCGGGGCCGTTTTCCTTGAGGTGACGTCCATGAGGAGAAATGTTGGACCGAACGCCATGGCGGAAAAGGTCATAGATAGTTGGATTCACTCTGGACCCATGGGATCCATAGGCGATACCCCTCACTGAGAGGGAATATTCAGGTCGACGTTGCAATCGTTGGAGCCGGACTTAGCGGTATCGGCGCCGCGTATGCGCTGAGGAACAGTGGACTTCGAACCACCGTCCTGGAAGCACGCACTGTGGCAAGCGGAGCCAGCGGCCGCAACGCCGGCTTTCTCCTGGCGGGGCCCGCTATGCCGTACAGCGAAGCCGTCCGCCTACTTGGATCCGAGCAGGCGAAACTGCTCTGGAGTTTCACCGTTGAAAATAACGAAAGTATCGCCACTCTCATTCGAAAGTTTGGAATCCATTGCGGCTACATCAGGCGAGGGAGTTTGTCCCTGGCAGCATCGGAGTCCGAACTCGGAGATCTGCTCCGATCTCACGCCGACCTCACGCAACACGGTATTTCGTGCTGTTTGGTGAGCCGCGAATTTCTTCCCCAACCCTTTGATCGGCTCTACCGGGGGGGCCTTTATTACCCCGGTAATGGTGAGCTTGATCCCGCTACATTTGTTAGCGCAGTCGCCGAAATGGCTTCAAAGACGGTGATGATCTTCGAGGAATCTAGCGTCGCGTATCTGGAGCAAGCGAAAGCCTGGCGACTCGCGACGAGTGGCGGCTCGGTAGAAGCCGACATCGTGCTCCTGTGCACAAACGCCTTCACAAGCAACCTCTTGCCCGAAGTTCCGATCGAAAGCAAGCGCGGGCAGGTGCTCGCCACCAGTGCTCTCTCCACGGTGCGAGTTCCATTTCCCATGTATGCGGACAACGGCTTCCAATACTGGCGCCAGACTCCGGAGGGACGTATGATCGTCGGTGGGTGGAGAAATCTGGAGTTTGATGCCGAAAACTCCAGCCAGGAGCTACTCAATCCATCGATTCACATGGCCCTCGACCAGTTCCTCACGGAGCTTGTCCCCGGAGATGAAACCGAAGTTGAATATCGATGGGCAGGCGTCATGGGCTTTACGCCGGATAGATTTCCGCTCGTCGGAAGCCATCCGACAAAACACGGAGTGTACATGGCTGCCGGCTACTCCGGTCACGGAGTTTCGATGGCCTTTACGTGCGGTGCCCGCCTCGCTCTTATCGCGACCGGAAAGACATCGTCAATTCCGGTGTCGTTTCTTCCCAGCCGGCTGTTACTATCGCCCTCGCAGCGAGCCGGCGAATCTGAAACGTAGGCCAAAAGTCCTAGGGGATGATGGGCCGCCGTGCGGATGCGGGGGCGGCAGCTGTCTGACATTATTGGCGCAGATAAAAGCTGTTCTCCACGTGCATAAATTACGGGACGGTCGGCCCCAAAAGATTGAGTAGGAGCAAAAACCATGGCAACACGATCCGATTCGCTGACGCGCGGCGGTGACGACTACTTATGGAACATGTTTGTGGAGTATGTCGAAACCGTGCGATCGGGCGCTCGACCAATTGAAATGAGATTCACTCAGCCCGTGTATCGCGTGTTTCCGGCGCTGCTTGGCGCTCTCAATGCAAGTGGGGATGGAATCTCGGTCAGCCTGGACAGCGCCAGTCCGAGCCTTTCCAGAAATTGTCAATTCGCCGGACATACGGTCAGCGTCTTGTACGAGTGCCGCCCTTCATCCGAGGGTACGACCGTGATTGCAAATGTATGTCCACGGGTGGAACAGACTGCCGATCAGATGCACATACTGGCTCTGGTAGCCTTTGCCGGCGATCAGATCAATGCCGAGCTAAGTGTCGTTCGGGACCGGCTCGAGGGTCACCAGTAAAGCGAATAGTACTCGTCTCTCAACGACCGTCCACCGGACTACCCTGCCGGAATTGCTCACGT
>DASVZE010000553.1:0-3109 GCA_036391775.1 Chloroflexota bacterium
CCACATTGAGGTAGAACGGCCGGTGAGCGCGTGCCTCTCGCCGGATGATGCCGGACGCCATCCTGGCGTAGACATCGGTTCGGTAGTTGTGCTCGGTCGACGGGTAGGTTCGGAGCTTTCCGTTCTCATCCAGACTGAAGCCGTAATAGTTGTAGGTGGTGGGGTCAAGCGCTCCCCGGAAGTCGCTCCAGCCGGGTGGGGGGCGAAGAGTGCGACTGCCGAACCCGTTGAGGAACTTCCCGATTTGGATAGTTTCGTAGTCGGCCCGTTGCAACGCGGCAGGGAAGCTCGTCTCCGGATGGGTGAACGCATGATAGCCGCCGTGCGGACCATGGTTATAGAGCACTCCATGGTTGTGGGCGTACTGGCCGGTGAAGTACGTCGCCCGGGAGGGGCAGCACATGGGATAAGAGACAAAGCTGTTGCTGAAGCTCACTCCCGCTGCCCCAATGAGGCGGCGCGTCTTCGGCATAAGCTGGAGGTCCGCCATCGTCTGGTCGTCGGTCATCAACACCACAAAGTTGGGCCCGCGGTCCGCCCTGGCCAGGTCTCCTGTGACTGACAGCATGGGCAGCGAACCTACCCCGGCAAGCGATCCGAGCCGTGGACTGGTCGGCGAGAAAAGGGCAGCAAATACCGCAACGAAAAGGGGTAGGGTCAGCGCAGCACGCGCTGGGCGCAGACTGATGATCTTCATGGCGGGGCTCTCCTGAGCTGATCGAAACGCTCTTGGTTTGGCGTCCAGTCTGTGCGCATATGGTCGTTCCAACCAGGCACAACACACACGACCAACCCACGCGATCGCTCCAGAGCCGATAGGACCGGAACCACGTCGCGTACACTCGTGCTCATCCAGGTGAATAGCCAGGCATGTAACGGCGATGAAACGCGTGCTCATGTATGGTGCGAGCAAAGGAGTCGGTCGTACGGTTCGGAGGGAGACTATCTATGACCCGCACATCTCATCGCCCTGGATGCATCGCACCAGGTCGGTCACTCTACCGCCGCACAGGTGCTGCCACACGCGACTGGGAGGGTTGTTGCCATGATCACAGAACCAAACCTTCCATTCGGTGACCTGCTTCGACGCTATCGGGTGGCTGCCGGGCTAACCCAGGAAGAGCTGGCGGAACTGGCGAACCTCTCAGTTCGTGGCATCAGCGACCTGGAGCGGGGCGTCAAGCAGGCACCTCATCGTTATACGATTCAGGCACTGGTAGAGGCGCTGGCGCTTCCGGAGGAAGAGCAGGCGGCTCTGCAGGCAACCATTGCGCGACGACGTGGCCCCGCATCTACTTCTTCCGATGCTTCACAAATGCTGACACTTCCTCTCGCGCCGACTCCCTTTATCGGGCGGCGCCAGGAGGTGAAGGAGATCGGCGACACACTGCGGCGGGAGACTGTGCGCCTGCTCACCCTTACCGGACCGGGCGGCATTGGCAAAACACGGCTGGCTCTCCATGTAGCAAGCGAGCTTCCTGACGCCTTCCCCGATGGCGTAATCTTTGTATCGCTGGACTCAGTCGCCGACCCGGGACTCGTGCCCTCGACTATTGCTACTCGATTGGAGCTGAAGGAGGTGAGCGGCGAGCCGATTCTCGCGAAGGTCATAGAGTATCTCAACGAAAGGCGGATGCTCCTGGTCCTTGATAGCTTCGAGCATTTGCTCGAGGCAGCGCAGGTCGTGTCTCGCCTCCTTGCCCTCTGTCCCTATGTGACGATCCTGATCACGAGCCGAGCAGTCCTCCATGTCGCGGCCGAGCATGAGTATCCTGTCCCACCGCTGCCAACTCCTGCTCCCGGATATCTACCGGACCTCGACCTGCTCGGGCGGTACGACGCGGTCCAACTTTTCCTCCAGCGAGCCCAGGCAGTCAAGCCGGACTTCACTATGACCGCCGAGAGCACTGCCTCCATTGCAGAGATCTGCTGGCGACTGGACGGCTTGCCGCTGGCCATTGAACTGGCTGCTGCTCGCATCCGGCTTTTTCACCCGCAGGCGCTGGCAGGTCGGTTGAAGACCCGATTGGGACTGCTGACAGGGGGAGCGAAGGACGTGCCGTGCAGGCAGCAGACGCTCCGGAATACCTTTGACTGGAGCTATGACCTCCTTTCCCCGCAAGAGCAAGCTCTCTTTGCCGGACTGTCCGTCTTTGTGGGCAGCTTCACCTTCGAGGGAGCGGCCGCCGTTTGTAATTCCGAGGGGATGTTGGATCTTCTGGACGGGATAGCCTCGCTGGTTGACAAGAGCCTACTGCTGCAAAAAGGAGGGGCCGAACCACGATTCGGGATGTTGGAGACAATTCGTGAGTATGCGAGCGAGAAACTGGAGACGCAAGGGAACACGGAGGCTACGCGGACGGCGCACGCCGAGTGGTTCCTGGCGCTGGTCGAGGAGGCTGAACCGGAGCTCCGCGGGCCGGATCAGCGACTCTGGCTGAGACGTCTGGAGAGGGATCACGACAACCTGCTGGCCGCGCTGCAATGGACAGAGGAAAATAGCGAGACCACGATCGGGTTGCGGCTGGCGACCGCGCTCTGGCGCTTCTGGAGCACGCGCGGGCAGTATAGCGAAGGACGACGTTGGCTCGAGGTGCTACTCGCATTCGATGAACGTCTGGGGCATCCCGTGCCTCCGATGCTGCGTGCCAAGGCTCTCAACCAGGCAGCTCGCTTCGCCGACCGCCAGGGCGACCTGGAACGAGTGGCGACACTGGCGAACGAGAGTCTCGCGCTCTATCGAGCCGCGGAAGACAAAGTTGGACTAGCTGCGGCGCTCTCCACACTGGGAGGCACGATGAAGGAACAGGGCGACTATAAAGAGGCGATGGCCATCCTCGACGAGAGCTTAGCCTTACGGCGTGAGCTGGGCGATACAGCGCGGATCGCCTCGGCCTTGAACAGCGTGGGAGGCGCGGCTCGCTGGCAAGGCCAGTACGATCGTGCAGAATCCTGCTTCAACGAAGCTCTCCAGCTGTACACCGAGAGAGGCGACACAGCAGGAATTGGTCACATGCTCTTCCGGCTGGGCGATGTTGCGCTCGACCGCTGCGACTTTTTGGGTGCGCGCCGGCTCTATCAAGAGAGTCTTGTCTTGCGGGGAGACCTG
>DASVZE010000554.1:0-4416 GCA_036391775.1 Chloroflexota bacterium
TACCAGGATAGCGGTTCGGTCAGTGAGTTGAGAATGGACTATGGATGAAGACCCTCGCTCCTTCGTTTTGCGCACCACGCGACTTCAGCAGCCGCCCCTTGTGCGCGAAATTCAGTTATATCTGGCCGACGAGGTGATACCCATGTGGCGCCTGGTCGAGGAGGCGCAGGGGGGCGGTGACATCGTTCCTCCGTTCTGGGCGTTTGCCTGGGCTGGAGGTCAGGCCATCGCGCGCTACCTGCTGGATCATCAGGGGAGCGTGGCCGGTAAGAGAGTACTGGACTTTGCCACCGGTTCCGGCTTGTGTGGCATCACGGCCGCGCGCGCAGGTGCGGCCGGGGTGCTGGCCGCGGATATCGACCCGTTTTGCGCCGCCGCGGTCGCTCTCAACTCCGAAGCCAATGGCGTCTTCCTGGAGTTCACCAGCGCGGATCTGCTGGAGAATGATCCTCCCGACGTCGACCTCATACTGGCAGGCGATATCTTCTACGAGCGGGACGTGGCGCCCCGTGTGCGTGCCTGGCTGGAAAAGGCGTACAGACAAGGCGTGGATGTGCTGATGGGCGATCCAAACCGAGACTACTTCCCACGCACCGATCTGACCCTTCTCGAGTCTTATGAGGTGCCAACGTCCCGACAGCTGGAAGGCGTCAGCCTCAAGCACGCTGGGGTATTTGCCTTCAAAGCACACTATTGACAGATTGCGCGGTCTAGTGTGGCAAGATCGAAGCGTACACCAAACGGAACCCGGAATATTGGCACAGGAGGAAGCGATGACGTACATGCTCCGTGTCCGCTGGCTGGTCGTGCTCTTTGTGGTGGCGATCGTCAGCATGCCGAGCTTTGTTCGAGCAGCGTCCACAGCTGCGGGGCAGAGCACATTGCAGACAGACTTCGCATCGGCTGCGCAAGAATTCCACGTTCCACTCTCGATCCTGCTTTCCGTCTCGTACAACGAGTCCTTATGGGAGCAGCACAACGGGCAGCCCAGCACCTGGGGAGGCTACGGCGTGATGCACCTCACAAACGTGCCGCTCGCGGCCCTGGTTGTGAACGGCAACGGCGACGAGGCGGGCGTCCGTGCCAAAGAGGCAGATGCGGCGCTCCATACGCTTCTTAGAGCCGCAAAGCTCCTGAACGAGAAGCCGAGCCTGCTGCGCTATGACGTGGCTCAAAACATTCGGGGCGGCGCAGCACTGCTGGCGCAGTACGCTCGTGGGACAACAGGAACGATTCCCTCGCGGGTCGCTGATTGGTACGGTGCTGTCGCAGAGTACAGCGCGTCTCACAATGTCACGGTTGCGCGTAGCTTCGCAGATGCCGTTTTTCAAACCATCCGGCAGGGCGCCACACGCGTCACGTCTGGTGGACAGCGTGTGACGCTGGCGCGTCAGGCCGTACGGTCCAATGCCGGTACCCTCGCGCGGCTGCATCTGCAGGGCCGTGACACTCAGCAGACAAATCAGACGGCGGAGTGCCCGCAGGGATTACGTTGCCAGTTCGTTCCTGCGGCGTACACGCAGAACAATCCGAGCGATCCGTACGACTACGGTAACTATGACGTCGCGAATCGCCCGGCCGACGGCCTTGACATTCGGTATGTCGTGATCCACGACACCGAGTACGGCTATCAGCCGACCATTCAGCTCTTTCAAAATCCCACCGCGTACGTTAGCGCGCATTATGTCGTGAGATCTTCCGACGGCCAGGTGACACAGATGGTGCCGACCAAGGATGTCGCCTGGCACGCGGGCAACTGGTATGTGAACACCCACGCCGTGGGCATCGAGAACGAGGGCTACGCAGTGACGGGCGCCAGCTGGTACACGGAACAGGAGTACCGATCGACAGCGCTGCTGACACGCTATCTGGCATCCCGCTTCGGCATTCCACTGGACCGCATGCACATCGTCGGGCATGACAATGTTCCCGGGCCCACTCCCGCATATACCGCGGGCATGCACTGGGATCCCGGTCCGTACTGGAACTGGTCGCACTTTATGGCAGTCATGGGAGCACCCATCGTTCCCACGGCGAACGGAAACACAAGCTCGGTGGTGGAAATCGCCCCCACCTGGGAGGTCAATCAGCCGACCGTCACATATTGCGATACCAATCCGTGCCGCACGCTGCCGGCGCAGCCCGCCAACTTTGTCTATCTGTACAGCGCGCCGAGCACCAGCTCATCGCTCATTTCAGATGACGGCCTGGTGGGAACGAATCTTGAACCCAACGGGGTAGGAACCACGCAGGCCAATGACTGGGGTGATAAGGCGGTAGCAGGGCAGCAGTTCTATCGCTTCGCGCAGCAGGGAGATTGGACCGGCATCGACTACGGTGGCAAGGCGGCCTGGTTCTACAATCCCAACTCCCGGAATGCTGTGGGAAGCACAGGCATGCTGATCACGCCGAAGCCAGGAGCGGCGTCGATACCCGTGTATGGCCGCGCATACCCCGAGGCGTCAGCCTATCCGTCAACAGTGCCGGTGCAATTGGTTGTGCCGCTGCAGTACACAATTCCGGCAGGGCAGGAGTATGTGGCCAGTGGTCCGGTCCGAAGCGACTATTACTATGCGCCGACCTACACCTTGAACCCGGCGGATCACACAGTGGTGATCGGCACCACCATGTACTACGAGATCCAGCTCAATCACCGATTTGCCTACGTCAAGGCAAGTGACGTGGTGCCGGCCGAATAGCGCTGTCATTCTTCACCCAAGAAATGTTGGATGGGGGGGAGACTCCGGCTAGAGTCTCCCCCCCATCTGTTGTTTTCGTGCCGCACGATCAGCGAGAGAGATGTGGCCGCTCCGCGTATTGGACACGCTTTCCCCAGCTCAGCTGCGTTGCCCACACAATGGCTCCAATGACGGCCGCGGAGATCATGAGGTCCGCGCCGAAAAGGTGCTGCTGGCTGAGCCAGCTGTCGGGAGCGCGCAGGGCCATGATTGCAATCTGGACCAGGGCCCCAGCCCCAGCTGCCATGCTAGAGCGGCGGAGTATTCCATGACAGTCGTGGTCACGGGCGAAGACGGCGACCACGCTCACGACGGCTGCGCCTGCTACCAGGAACGAGAGACCCTCGATAATGTGTGTCCCTGTGCTCGTCGGCTGGGCGCCGCTCGTTCCACCTGCGGGTCCGAACCAAAAGTAGGCGAGCATGATGGCGTTCCACCCGGCCAGAACCCAGGCAGGGAAGAGCATAAAGGCGCCGATATTGACCCGCCGCCGCGTTACCTTGGCGCTGTGCAGCATGACGATAGCGGCAAGAAGCGAGATCAGCGCCACAAGTGCCAGCGTGCTGGGTTCAGTCAATCGATCGTTGGCGAACCAACCGGGAGAAAAGAGCGCCGTCACAACGCCCACCACACCCGCCACCACGCTTACGATGACCGCATAGATTGCGACCGCGAGCTGCGCCTCACGGGCCCGCCATTGATCTTTAAAGGCAGGCGGTAAGGTGATCGCGAGATACGCCGCAACGGCAAGGACGACCAGGCCGGCGGCGCGCAGCGCTGCCCCCCGATCACCTAACGCCGTCAGTACCTGTTGATGAGCTGCTACTCCAAGCATGGGTCACTCCCTTAATGCTGCGCTCTCCCAAGCGCTTGTGTGTTGAACCAAAGACCGGGTACCTACAAACGGACGCATTCAGTAAAGCGTCTGGCGAGCGTGTCGACATCCGGCCATTCGCTGATGCGATCTCCGACTTTGGTCGGAGGCCACCGCACGGCCAGCCGGCGGGGAATTTGATCGGCACCTCGTCCCACATCGGATACGGCTGTCCGGCGGATGCGGGCAGATCCGATTCCTGGCAAAGTGGTCTTCGTCAGCAGGGCCGGCAGAGAGCCGGTCCGGAGGAAGCCTCAACCAAAAAGGAGTTTCACAGTGGCTTACACCGGTCAAACAATTACCAATCCCATTACGCACGAAGAGATCACATTCGTTCGCACCACGGCCGAAACCAACGGCGAGTCGCTGGTGTTTGACTGTCGGGTTACACCGGGCGGAGCAACGCTCCCGGTCCACAAGCACGACACACAGGAAGAGCGGTTCGAGGTGATCTACGGCGAGCTGGGCGTCCGCCTTGGTAACAGGAAGCAGATCCTGCGCCGTGGCGAAAAGATCATCCTCCCCGCGAAGATCAAGCATCAGTGGTGGGTCCCGGGCGATCAGCCCGTTCTGTTCCGGGTAGAAGTCGTCCCGGCCCGAAATCTGGAAATGGTTCTCGAGGTCATCTCGGCCATGGCCCACTCGGGCAAGATGAACAGCCGCAGCATGCCGAAGAATCCGTTCGAGCTGGCGAACATCGGCCGCCTCTCCGAGAATTACCTTCCGTTCTTGCCGGTATGGATGCAGAAGATCATGCTCACGATGGGATCCCGCACCGGCGCCCTGCTGGGTGTCGATCCCCAG
>DASVZE010000555.1:0-4223 GCA_036391775.1 Chloroflexota bacterium
TGCTGTCCCTGCGGTTGCAATGGCCCTGCCACAACTTACAATCTCCCTTCCCCACATCATGTGCTTCCCGTTGACGAAGACCGGCAGATCGCCGGCGTAGCTGTTGGCTATGGTGCCGAAGGTGAGCGCCGATACAACGCCCAGAATGACTGCGGCTCGAGCGGGCCTGAAAAGAGGGACGCGCATGCTGTTTCCTCCCTGTCCGATCAATAGATTGACACTCGCCGTCACACATCGGCTGCGGTGTGCCAATCGAGGGAGCAAGAACCGGTCCCTGATATGCCGTTTCGGCATCGGGTCAAGACCCGATTTTTCGTCTAGGGCCGGTACTAATTTCGGCGCATGTGAGGCAAAAGGAAAACGGGGGCACGCACGTCGTGCCCCCGTTGTATGCCTGTTCAGCAGGCAATCAGAAATCTGCCGTCGGTGCTTCTAGAAGCCCGCGAACCCTGCCGGCGCCTTGTCCTTGAAAGCAAACGCCGTTGTGCTCGCCGTGGTCTGCAGCGAGTTCTCCAGGGTGTTGGCAGTGGGGATGGCACTGGTGTCGCCGTGCTTGACCTTGGTTGCCACGGTATTGATCGCGGCGGTCACTTTGCCGATCGGCGAGACCAGGAGCTGCAGCGTCTTACTGCTGCTGGACTTGGCAATATCGTACGCCACCTTGATCTCGTGATACGCGAGCAGCGCCGCCAGGGCTGCCTTGATATCGGTGAAAATGTGGAAGCGTCCCAGCTTCCCCTCTTTGTACTTCTTGTAGATGTAGTGGATCAGGAACGCGGCCACCGCCAGGTGGAGAACGAACCGGGTCTTATCAAAGGCCTGGGAATGCGAGTGGGTACTCACCGCCGCAGCGTGGCTTTGCTGCGGGGCAGCGCTCACCGTGCTGCTGAAGGTTGGCGACAGGACGCCGGCCAACAACGCGGCAACCAGCCCCAGGATGACGAGTCTCTTCTTCATAAACGAAATTTCCTCCTACTGACTAAAAAGATCTCCTCCGCTCACCTCGGGTACAGTGTGGTTCGGAGCTCACCGTGACCATCATCTCCAGGCGTCACTACACGAACTCTTTACCATCCATGCTGTTGCCCAGGACGAGCAGAGAAGACAAAGGCAATATTCATGCCGCGGTCTACTGTCATTCCTCCTCGACGAGAAGCCCCTCGGGCGGTGTACTGCCCGAAGCAAGTAGATGGAGCATGGCTGCCGTGGTATGGATCTCTCGTGTCGCTTCCAGCAAGCTGGTGTACGCACCCTGTAAGACAGTCCCACGGCCCTGCCCTTGCTCCTCATACCACTGGGGCCAATCTTCAAGCGTCTCCATAATTTCTGCCAGATCGGCGCCAACCTGCCCCAAATCGGCCAGCAGCTGCGACAGCTGCGCATTGGGCATCGCCTCGTCGCCGGACCACTCGTCGGTTCCGTTATCCATAGCGGTCACCTCCCTCACCACAATAGTGCTTGTTGATGGGGCGGGTCGTCTGGAAACGTCGCGTGAGACTCGTGTAGCCAGCCGGCCAGATCATCCCAGGGAGGATCGGGGAAAACCTGCGCTCCCTCCTCCAGCAGACGGGCGTTTCCCTCCGGCACATCGCCCTCGAGCCGCACGAAGACGGGTGGCTGCCGGCCGCGCAGCGCCTCCGTTGCTCCCTGCCAGGTTCCCCCCGAGCCCGCCGTCGCGCTGACGACCAGGGCGGCATCCGCCAGCGCGTAGATATAGGCATTGCGCGCCATTGCCGTTCCTACATGGAAGCCGGCGTTGGGATCAACATGAGAGACCAGGACAAGGTATCCCTCGGTCAGGGGTCCCAGGGAATCACCCGACACCGCTGCTCTTGCCAGACCATCCGACAGCACGCCCACCGCTGTTCCACCGGCCTCCAGCGCCGCTCCCATCGCCTCGCGATCCACACCGCGCGCCCCCCCCGAGACCACCTTGATCCCTTGCCGCCCACAGGCGCGCCCCACCGCTCGCGTGTACTCGGCCGCCGCCTGGTCGACATGGCGAGAGCCGACGACAGCCAGTGCGGGCTGCTCGTCGCTCAGCAGGCCGGGATCGCCCGCGCCGTACAGTAGTACGGGCGCGGCCTTGCCCAGCGCGCGGAGACGTGGAGGATATACCTCGTCGCCACGTCCAAGAATCCACAATCCGCGGCTGGTCCAGCTTTCGAGGGCGAGAGCCATAGCAGCGCCACGGCCAAGCAGGGCCGCAAGTCTCGAAGGGTCGACTGGAGCGCCTGAGCGCCGGAGGTCGCCTTCCTCCCAATGCAGCAGGTCGTCGGGAGGCACCTGTTCAACCCTCAACCAGGCATCCAGAGTGTTGTACTCACGTTGCTCAAGCGGCTGGACCGTCGCCATGCGGCGCTCGAAACGACCGCACAGTAGCAGCGCAACCTGTGTATCAGCCGAAAGGGCCACCGCTCACCGCGCCATATATCATGCACCCATGTTCTTGGATGTCGAGGCCAGAGCCAGAGGATGCACCTGACCGCTGCCCGCCTCGCGCAGCAGTGCCCCCACCACCGTGAAAGTCCATCCGGAATCCACCATATCATCCACCAGAAGGACCGGCTGCTCGATTCCCCGGAAGCGAAGCACCTGGAAAGCGCCGTCCAGATTGGTTGCCTGCAGATAGCTGTTTTCCATCTCCTTCTGGGGACGCGTCTGACGCACTTTGCGGATACACGGCCGGAAGGGCAGGCGAAGAACCGCGGCCAGGCGGCGGGCGAAATCCGGCACCAGCTCCGGGTGATTGAGCGAGGGGACAGCGGTGACCCAGAGCGGCGGCGGATTGGGATGCCAGCGCTGCTGAATGAGCGCTGCCGCAGCCGTAACCAGAGCATCATCGAAACGGTTGTCGAGCGTCTTTCCCCGCCGGACGCTGTCGCCCCAGCCGTCATCACCCCAGACACAGAGGGTCCGGCCGGGCTCGACGCGCAAGGCAGGGGAGATGGTTCCCTGCCAGGCATGGATGGGCAGCCCGCCGACCGGCCAGATGCGGCGCGGCAAGAGTGGCTGATCGTTATCCTGCAGAAAGTCGATCGCCTGTTTCACCAGGTCTGCAGGGGCGGTCTCCGGCAGAAGCGGCGCACCGACACACGAGGCACAGCGCCCGCAGGGCCGTGGGTGGGGATCATCCAGCTCAGCTGCCAGGAACTGCATCAGGCACTCCCGGCTCTGGAGGTAGGCAGTCATGCGGGCCTGCTCGCGGCGCCGTACATAGGTGAGGCGCCGGATCGTTTCCGGGTCCGGCGTATACGGCACAGGGTTGCGGTACCAGCGGTTGCCCTGCTTGCTGATAGGCGCGGGGAACTGCACGGAGAGATTCGTCAGTACATGCTCGATCTGCCCACGCGCCAGGTTAACCTCCCTCTCCAGCTGGGGAAGAGAGAGCCCATCGGCGGAACGGCCAACTGCCTGCAATACCGAGTCGATGTGCCGTTGGGGCGGGAACGCGGTCCGCATAAAGTACTCGAGAATCTCGGAGTCCTCCCGGCCATGCAACAGGATGCCATACGCGTCCTTCATGGCACGGCCGGCGCGTCCCACCTGCTGGTAGTAGTGCACCACCGAGCCGGGACGCTGGAAGTGGATCACGAACCCGAGATCCGGCTTATCGAACCCCATGCCGAGCGCGGTCGTGGCGACCAACGTTTTGACCCGGTTGTCCAGCAGCTGCTCCTCCAGAGCCTCTCGCTCTTCGGTCAGCCGGCTTCCCCAGTATGCCTGTGCGTCGATGCCGCAGCTCTGGAGCCAGGCAGCAACTCGCTGTGCGTCCCGGATGGTGAGCGTGTAGATGATACCGCTCCCCGGCAGTTGCGGGACCTGTTCCGCCAACCAGGCGAGCCGCTGCGCCGGATTCGGCAGGCAGATAGTCTGCAGTCGCAAGCTCTCGCGGGCCAGCGGCCCGCGCACCAGCTCTACCTTGCTCCCCAGCGTGGTGAGCACATCACGTACCACCCGATCGTTCGCCGTCGCCGTGGTTGCCAGCAGCGGGATATTGGCGGGAAGTAGCTGCAGAATCCGGGTAATGCGCCGGTAATCCGGCCGGAAGTCGTGTCCCCAATCGGAGATGCAATGAGCCTCATCCACCACGAAGAGGCCCACGCGCCCTGCAATGGGCAGGAGGGTGTCCTCCAGGAAGTTGTCGTTGGCCAGGCGTTCCGGAGAGATGAGGACCAGATCAACCGCATCGGCACACAGCTGCTCCTGGATGTGCTGCCACT
>DASVZE010000556.1:0-2563 GCA_036391775.1 Chloroflexota bacterium
TGGTCCGCGTCACCGCGCACGCGTCGAGAACGCGCGGGTCGGCGAGCGAGTACTCGATCTCCGTCCCGTGCCGCTCCGCCCGCACGATGCCGCGCTGCCGCATCACCGCCAGATGCTGGCTGATCTTCGCCTGGCGCTGACCAGTCGTCTCGGCGAGCTCTTTCACGCGTCGCGGTCGCTTTCCAAGCAGATACAGCATCTCCAGGCGAGTGGGATCCGCCAGTGTCTGGCACAGCTCCGCTTGCAAAGTGAAGAGACGCCGCTCACGCTCGATGACGTCGTCCATGTTTCACTTCTCCATACATTCGAATATGTGAATGTTCATGCAATGGATTATGTGATATGGCTCATGGTCCTGTCAAGAGCGGCGAAACGGAGTCCACCGCGAGCCGGAAATATGCCGTTCGCTGGCGCTTGTCGCGGATCTCTAGGTGGTCAGCGTGACCTGACCCCCTTAAGGATCTCCATGGAATATGCGAGACTGCCGAGAAGTGGAAGCAGATCGGGAGGTCGAGCACGCAATGCGCAAGAGCCAATTCAGCGAAGAACAGATCATCGGGATTCTGCGGAGAGCAGAGGCGGGCCAGAGTGTGGCGGAGGTCTGCCGCCAGCAGGGGATCAGTGAGGGGACGTACTACCGCTGGAAGGCGCAGTACGGTGGATTAGAGGTGAGCCAGCTGCGGCGGCTGCGGCAACTCGAGGAAGAGAATCGCCGGCTCAAGCACATCGTCGCCGATCTCACGCTCGACAACACCGCCTTGAAGGAGCTGACCACAAAAAACTGGTAACGCCCACTGCCCAACGAGCGGCGGTGGGCCATCTACAGCAGAAATATGGGATGTCCGAGCGGCGCGCATGCCGGCTGGCGGGTGCGCACCGGCGCACCATGCGCTATCACCGGCGTTCCCGCACTGACGAGCCAGTCGTGCGGGAACGCCTGCGCGCCCTGGCAGCGGAACGGCCTCGGTGGGGGTATCGCCGCCTGCATCTGCTGCTCAAGCGGGAACTCGGGAGCATCAACCGCAAGCGCGTACAGCGGCTCTATCGGCTGGAAGGGCTGGCGATCCGCCGGCGCACGCGCAAACGCGTCGCCTCCCGTCCACGCGTCAGCACGCTGCAGCCCTACCAGCCCGGCGAGGCGTGGGCCATGGACGCACATGCACGACGTGCTCGCCGACGGCCGGCGCTTTCGTACCCTCAACGTGCTCGACATCACGACCCGAGAGTGCCTAGCGATCGAGGTGGACACGTCACTGCCAGGTCAGCGGGTGGTTCGGCTGCTCGAGCAGCTCGTGCTCTGGCATGGCGCGCCCAAGCAGATCACCCTGGATAACGGCCCCGAGTTCACCGGCCAGGCCCTCGACATCTGGGCCTACCAGCGACAGGTGCGCCTCGACTTCATCGAGCCGGGCAAGCCGACGCAGAACGGGTATCTGGAAAGCTTCAACGGCAAGTTCCGCGACGAATGCTTGAACATCCACTGGTTTCGCAGTTTGGCCGATGCTCGGCGGCTCATTGAGGACTGGAGGCAGAGTTACAACACCGAGCGACCGCATAGCGCGCTATGCGGTCGAACCCCTACCCAGCAGGCGCTATACTACCAGCAAGCGAAGAGTCTCGCGTAATCCCTGGGCACCCTCCAGGGGTCAGGTCACAACGAGCTGCTCTTCGATGTAGCGGGCGATCCGCGCGAGTACGAAGTCTGAGCGCTTGAATCTCTCGAACAGATCAATTGCTATTGGCTGCCACGGCTTGTAGATAACAGGTATCTGCGAATCTTTCCATGCCGCCTTCTCAATGGCATAGGGCGCAGGTAGGTTTCCGCCACCGTACAATCCCCGTTGGATCTTCTGCCTGCGAGTATCTTGCATATAGGCGACCTGTGTCGCAATGTAGCTATAGGACTCCTGCATTTCCCGCTGAAAGGCTTGCAGATCGCGCGTCTTGGTGAAGTCATACACCGTTCTACCAGGCACGATGAGTGTGATCCGCTGTTTCTCCGCGACTTCAGTGAACATGCTGACGTTTCTGAAATGCTTGTCTCGAAACAACCGATCGGCGCGAGCCACAATTATGCTTCCGATCTCGCCGTTCGCAATGTCGAGATACAGCCGCGACAACTCCGGTCGCTGATCATAGCCCTTCGTGCCACTCACACCGGAACCTTCGTCATACAGAATGACGTTCGAGGCGTCCTTATCACCTCGAAGCGCAACCGCGACAGGAACGAGAGCTTCCTGGCGTAGGCGAGACTCTCGTGACTCGATATCCGCGCCTTTCTTTGATTGGCGAATGAGCACTCCAGTCTTTCGGCTCAGGTCAATGTTGATGCCAGCAAGCTCATACTCCGGTTGCCTGGCCGAGTCGACAATCTTAATTGACATTTCGCTCTCTCCTTCCGCACGAGGACTATCAATTATCGCTAGCTTGCTATTCCCTCTCCACGCTGGGCCGTCCCCCCTCCCTCGTGGCTCACGGACGACACGACCAGACCGGCCGCCGCGCCGGAAGAGAGAGCGAGTGAGCAACTGTGATCAATGTCAAGCGGTGGCGGGCATCTGCC
>DASVZE010000557.1:0-3386 GCA_036391775.1 Chloroflexota bacterium
AGCGAGGAGACAAAGTGTCGGTACGCGCCCCGTCCAAAACGGTCGCATACACGATCACGGACATCAAGTACATCCGCTAGTTACAATGGCAACGTGACGGAGCAAGATGAACAGCGTACGTCACGCGAGCACAAGCTAGAGCAGCTGGCCGGCCTCGGACTTCCGTATCTGCCGAACACATTTCCAGACGCTCGGTCGTCGGAGAGTGTACATAGTCAGTATGGAGCCCTGGAAGGAACCCGTGTCCGAGTTGCCGGACGGCTCATGCGTGTCCGACTTATGGGAAAAGCAGCCTTTGCCCATATACAGGATAGGGATGGGCAGCTTCAGCTCTACTTCAAGCTCGACGTGATAGGCGCAACCAAATGGGAATACTTCAAGCTGCTCGACATTGGCGACATTGTCGGGGCGGAGGGTTCGGTGTTTCGTACGCGAACCGGGGAAGTAACCGTACAGGTCGAAGATTTCGTGCTGCTGGCAAAAGCATATCGCTCGCTACCCGACAAGTGGCACGGCATAACGGATGTCGAGGTCCGGTACCGACGCCGGTACCTTGATCTCATCTCAAACGAGGACGCCAGGCGAATAGCAAAGCTGCGAAGTACGCTAGTGCGATGCGTGCGAAGCTATCTCGATGCACGCGGTTTTGTTGAAGTTGAGACTCCAGTGCTGCAGCCCGTGTATGGCGGCGCTGCGGCTACTCCCTTTACCACGCACTATCGGACGCTCGAGATGCAGGCTTTTCTGCGCATTTCCGACGAGCTCTATCTGAAGCGACTCATCGTGGGAGGGCTTGAGCGGGTCTATGAGATCGGGAAGGATTTCAGAAACGAAGGCGTCTCTCGCAAGCACAGCCCCGAATTCACCATGCTCGAGCTGTATCAGGCATATGCTGATTATCACGATGTGATGGCTCTTACGGAAGACATGATCGCAGAGGCTGCACAGCACACAGTCGGCACCCGGATCCTTTCGTATGACGATGTCGAGATTGATCTGACACCACCCTGGCGCCGGCTGAGTATGCAGGATGCTATCCGGGAAGAATCAGGCGCGGACATCTATGCGCCGGATGCGCGCGAGCAGCTTCGAGCCGTAGCGGCACAGCGTAACGTCAAGATTGATCCTGATGGATCGCGTGGGAAGCTCGTCGAAGAGATATTCGGGGCTCTGATCGAGCCGAAATTGATCAGTCCGACCTTTATATTCGATCACCCGGTTGACTTCCCCGGCAGTCTACTGGCCAAGCGGAGTGCGGCAAATCCTGAAGCCGCTGAGCGATTTGAGCCGTACGTTGCCGGAATGGAGCTAGGGAATGCCTTTACTGAGGTCAATGAGCCGGGCGACCAACGTGCTCGTATGGAGGAAGCAGCGCATCTTTCGGGTGAGGAGCACCAGGAAATGGACACCGACTATTTGCTCGCGCTGGAGCACGGCATGCCTCCTACTGGAGGTCTCGGTTTGGGCATAGATCGACTGGCCATGTTGCTGTCCGGTGCACACCACATCCGTGAGGTCATTCTGTTTCCGCTATTGCGCCAGCGTGAGGATGAAAATGCTGAGTCGTGAACTGATCCGGACCCGGCCGGAGGAAGTTAGACGGGCCGTCGAGTTACGGTGCGATACCGCTCCTCTTGACGAGATCGTGGAAATCGACGCGGCGCAGCGGCGCCTGAAGACCGAGTCGGATGATCTTAAAGCGGAACGGAATCGTATCTCCAAGTCCTTCGGCAAGGGGATGGGAGATGAGGAGAAAGAACGCTTACGTGCACGCGCCACCGAGCTGCGTGATCTTATCGCCGGACTCAACGAGCGTATCGATGAATATGAGCGCCGTCTGTCGGAGCTCGAGCTCTGGGTGCCCAATATTCCGGAAGCGGACGTACCGGTGGGTACGACCGAAGAGGACAACGTCGTTCGCTGGACGTGGGGCGATGTGCCGCAGTTTCCCTTCCCACCGATCTCACACGCCGACCTTGGAGAAGAGCTCGGGATCTTTGTCACCGAGGAACCCGTCCGAATGTCGGGCACGCGGTTCTATAGCTTGCGTGGTCCAGCTGCTGAAATGGAGCGCGCCCTGGCTGCCCTTATGCTCGACATTCACGTCCGAGAGCACGGCTTCCGCGAATGCTGGGTGCCGTATCTGGTAAAGCGGGAGGCGATGGTGGTCTCAGCGCAGCTTCCCAAGTTTGCGGAAGATGCATATTACCTCCCGGACGAGGACATGTATCTTATTCCGACGGCCGAAGTACCGCTCGTCAATATGGAAGTTGACAAGATTCTGGACGCAGATCGCCTGCCGATCCTCTATACGGCTTACACTCCGTCCTTCCGGCTGGAGGCTGGGGCGGCTGGCCGCGAGACCAGAGGCATGCTGCGCGTCCATCAGTTCGATAAGGTCGAGATGGTAGTTCTTTGCGCACCGGAGGACAGCGGCCAGTGGCTTACCAGACTGGTTCAATTTGCAGAGGAGGTCTTGCAGAGGCTCAAGCTGCCGTATCACGTGTTGGAGATGAATACATCAGATCTGGGCTTCGGCCAGACCAAAAAGTACGATCTGGAAGTCTGGATGCCGAGCCTGGAGCGCTATGTTGAAATTAGCAGCTGCAGCAATATGGGCGATTTTCAGGCACGGAGGGGAAAGATGCGCTACCGGCCGGAACCCGGATCCTCCCCGCGCCTACTCCATACATTGAACGGATCGGGCGTAGCCATCGGACGATGCATGGCGGCAATCTGGGAAAATTATCAACGCGCCGATGGCACAATAGAGGTACCTGAGGCCCTGCGTCCGTATATGCATGGTTGCTCCGAGATTGTCGGTTGTAGTTGACCATCCACGCCGGGCGCCGGGAGCCGCAATGAATATTGTCGTGGAGGGATGGCCGAGTGGTTGAAGGCAGCTGTCTTGAAAACAGCCAGGTGATGAGCCTCGGGGGTTCGAATCCCTCTCCCTCCGCCATACCTCTGCTCATGCTCGAAGTAGGGTGTATTTTCATTTGGGCACAAGCTTAGTTGCTACTGGTGCCACGGTTGTATGGCCCCATGTGCCTATACATGGTTTGGAGGCTGCCGAAGGAACGACATGCATTCTTCTTGAGGCGCGGTAGAGCAAGACGTTACACTTTTGTCGAAGCACGTTCCAGAAGTGCGTTCGGCTCGAAATGCAGACGGAGTAGCGATGAAGGATGGCACTGGCCGGCCTCAAAGCGCTCTCGCGTGCAGCGCCCACAAGCATGAGCCGGATACGTGGAGAGGTCGCATAGAGGCCTAGTGCGGCGGTTTGCTAAACCGCTATGGTGTAACAGCCATCGAGGGTTCGAATCCCTCCCTCTCCGCCACTCACTTCTTGTGGTCGTACCGTCCGTCTTATCACGTCGATGGTT
>DASVZE010000558.1:0-8783 GCA_036391775.1 Chloroflexota bacterium
GAGCACAGCCTCTTCTACACCCATGAGCCCCCCGGTCGTGGCTGAGCCTGCCAGCACACGCGCACCTGGAAAGTACGGGTGTGCGCCGCCCTCACCGGGGAGGATGATATAGCCCTCGATGGGAGCACTGGCGTTGTCCCAGTTCACACCTGTGGTCATCAGCGCCTCTCCCTTCTGCCATTCGCTGCGACAGTCCGACTGTACTACCGCTCTTGCTCGCGCGTGTGCCCGGGACTACCGGCGAGGACCTTGCTCGCGTCCGACAGTGTCTGCGGGAGGCTCCACCCCACGCGCGAGAGCGACATATTCCATTTTTGTGAAGAGCTCTTTGAGCACCTCGGGCCAGACATACGCCTGGGCTGTCTTTCTTGCCCGGCGTCTAAGCTTCTCGGCCTCTTCCGGTTCTCCCTGCAAGCGTTTCAGCTGAACGACGATCTCACGTGGATCATCGGTGTCGAGCACCACGGCATTGCGATCGGGCTCGGCATACTCCTCACCGGTTGAGCCCACGAAGGCCACGCCTCCAGCGCCCATCACTTCCAGACCGACCAGGCCAAACGGCTCGTGGCCACTATTGGCCAGGACGCCGTCTACGCCGGCGTAAATGATCGGGAGGAGGCTATCGGGAAGGAAGCTAACCAGGTTGAGCACGTCTGCCTCGGGACGCTCCTCCATGGCCGCTGCCAGATCTGCCACGTCGTGATAGCGGTCGGCTAGATTTTCGACCCTGAGACCGGCGGCACGGGCGTGCGCCAGTACCTCCTGTCCGTACGCTGAGCGATCGCCGCGGATCAAAATGCGGGCCGGCGTTCCCATCCGCTTCAGGATGGCCACTGCATCGAGTGCCATGATCCACCGCTTGTCGGGGCTAAAACGTCCGATCTTGAAGAGCGCAATCTCCCGCCCGAAGGCCGTTCGTAGCCTTCGACTGCTGGCGACTTCGACGGTCACCAGGCTGGAGGATGCGATCCCGTTGGGCACGACGAGTGGATCAATACCCCACCGCCACATCTCATGCTTCATATATCGGCTGACCGTCATGAGCGTTGCTGCCTCGACGAGTGACGGCCAGTTGATGCCGTCGAAACCAAAGATGTTGTTGGCAGTCCAGACCGGAATGACATGAGGCAGCAAACTGTGCTGAGCCAGAAGGTGACTCGTTTGCACCAGCGTGTCCACCGTCTGCCAGTCCTCGCCCATCAACACCGTGACCTTATGGTGTGTCGAGGCAGGATAAACAATCTCCTGGTTGAGGTATAGCGGAAGGCTGGCGGCGAGATCCTGCATCTTCTCCCACTCTCCGTCATAGACGCCAGCGGGGTGGTACTCGCTTATCCACTGACCCCACCGGTGCAGCACAAGGTTCCCCCGTTCTTCGATCCCTGGAAGGGTGGGATCACCGATGAAGAACAGGTGCGTGCGAAAGCCCTGACCAGCAAGCGCCTCCGCCAGGTCTCGCACGCGGACGGCCAGTCCGCCGGCCCGCGAGTATTCATCTGGCCCCTCGAACGAGACGATGACAAACTCGGCATTCTGTGGAGTCAGACGAACCATACCCAATATTGCAGCTACCGTTGCAGATCTGCCACGATCTCGACGTACGTGTCCACCAAGGCCCTGGCCTTCTTATCTGACTGTGCTTCGACCACCAGGCGGAACTGCGGCTCGTCCGGATCGGGCAGAATGAGGACCCAGTCATCCTCCAGCTGGATCTTGATCCCATCGGGCGAGCGTACACGCCGATCACGATATTGTTCGCCCAGCAGTCGCATGACCCGTCCTTTCTTCTCCCACGGGCAGGTCACATCTGTCTCCGCTTGATGCCAGGCGGGAAGTGCAGCCACGACCTCCTGGAAGCTGGAATGTGTGTGCGAGAGCAGCTCGAGCAGTCTGGCAAGGCTGAACATGCCATCAAAGAAAGGGAAGAAATGCGGGAAGATGATGGCGCCGTTTCCGTCCCCCGCCAGGGCAACCCCCTTCTGCCGGGCGACTGTCATAGGGCCGTGAGGGTCCAGAGCGGTGCGAATCACCTTGCCACCGTGCTGCCGGGCCAGATCCTCGAACACGTTGGGTGCATCGGCCGTGACCGCCACCGTTGCTCCGGGAGTCTGCTGGAAGACGAGGGAGGCTATGGCCGCCAGCGCATGCATTGAGGGGATACGTTCGCCTACCCCGTCGACCAGGTACAGACGCTCGCCGTTGAAGTCGAGCATCGCACCCAGGTTGTACTTCACGGTAGAGACGATGCTGGACAACTGCTCGAAAGCCGCTGTGTACTCCAGGAAAGATCGAGGGGCGCGTGTCAGGCCCTGGTTGGCATTGAGGTCGATCAGGCGACAGCCCAGCGAGCGTAAGAGAGCGGGCAAGATGAGGCTCGTCGTCCCCATCGAGTACTCGACCACCAGGCGGAAGCCCGCGTGCTCGATGGCCTCGTGGTCCACAGCCTGCAGGAAGGCCTCGGTGTAGCGCTCGACCACATTGGACATGTAGGTCATTTCTCCCACGTCGTCTACATGGACACGGCGAACATCTTCACGAAAAAAGGTAGATTCGATCTTGCGCTGGGTCCCCTTGTCAATATCCATCCCATTGCGATCGAAAAAGAGCAGGTGCGCGATGGTACGGTCCTCGGAGGCGACGCCCACATGGATACCGCCCAGTGCTTCGGACGTGGCGGTCGAGAAGCGGGCGACGGCGATGGGAACAGCGGAGAGGTCGAGCATGTTCACCCCGGCCGACGGCGGACCGGAACCGATCGCCCGCTTCAGCATGCGGGAGGACACAGCCAGATCGCGATTGAGGGTAATACTGCTCCCGATGGGTAGCGTCGACGCGTAGGCCGAGCCCAGTTTGGCCAGCATTTCGGGGATGAAGTCGGTATTGATCAGCCCACTTACACCAAAGCGGCCAAACAGGACACGCCGTCCGGCCGCGCCCCAGATCAGGCTGGTCGACAGCTCGGCGCCGGCATCCACCTCCTTGTGGGGCCAGATCTTAACATTGGGATGGATGATGGCTCCGCGGCCGATGGTCGTCTGATCCGCGACAACCGCGTTCTCGAAGATGGAGGCGTTCGCCCGGACATTGCACTCGTCGGCAAGGAGGCAGCCGCGCATCTCCGCTTGCTGCCCAACGCGGCAGTTGCGCCAGATGATGCTGCGATCGAGATGCGCGCGACGCTCCACGACCGTGTTGTCGCCGATGACGACGGGACCGTCAATTACAGCGCCGCCCATGACCCGAACGTCTCGCCCCAGATAGACCGACCCATGGATCTGCGCACTTCCATCCACTTTCGCCCCCGATTCGCGCCAGATCCCGTTAGCCAGCTCTCCGCTCCACTCAATCTGGACCTTGCCGCCGAGAACGTCGCGGCTGGCCCTCACGTACTCTTCGAGGCTCCCGACGTCGGTCCAATAGCCCTCGGCAATGTAGCCGTAGAGCGGTTTTTCGTCTTTGAGCAGCATGGGGAAGAGGTCCTTGCTGAAGTCGAAGACCTGATCGCGGGAATAGTACTCGAAAATCGACGGCTCCAGGACGTAAATGCCGGTGTTGATGGTGTCGGTGACGACGTCACTCCAGCTTGGCTTTTCCTGAAACTGCTGAATCCGGCCCCCCTCACCCGTCACCACAACGCCATATTCGAGCGGGTTCGCCACGCGGTAGAGGGTAAGCGTTGCCATCGCCCGGCACTTCTGATGAAATGCGATGACCGCCGATAGGTCGAAGTCGGTCAAGGCATCACCACTGATGACCAGGAAGGTATCCTTCAAGAACTCTTCTGCCTGGCGGACGCTTCCGGCCGTTCCCAGAGGATGCTCCTCGACACTATAGGTGACGCTCATGCCGAAGTCGGAGCCATCACCGATCTGGTTTTGGATGTAGTTGGCCATGTATTGCACGGTCAAAATGACGTCGGTTATGCCATGCCGCTTCAACAGCAAGAGGATGTGCTCCAGCATAGGCCGGTTGACCAGTGGGACCATCGGTTTTGGGCGACCGAGGGTGAGTGGTCGGAGCCGCGAGCCCTCTCCTCCCGCCATCACGACTGCTTTCATCTCAACACCTCCGTCTAAAAGACGCTACGCTACCTCGTGCACTTCTTGTGCACTCTCACAGCTCCGAGCGTGGTCAGAATGTTGCCGATTCCTGGGTCGAGCAGGCCCCTGTAAACCTGGCCAGAAGCGACACCAGGTACATTAGTGGACCACATCCCCGTGCCTCTTGGCTCAATAACGCTACGGAGGTCATCGACGCAGACAAATCATGGCCAATATCTTCACGGGTCCGCCGGCACTGGGAGCAAAGCGTTCCTCACTCCCATACGTGATGAGCGCACCCGGATCAACGTCAACGACGGCATCGATCCACCTGTTTCGGGTAATTCTCCAAATGTTAAGAGCCGAGTAATCCAAAGGTAACTGCGGCGCGTATACCATCAAGGAGACGACAACTTAATAGACGGGCTCAGCACGCACAAGTCCCGTCACAGAGGGAGGCGGCTCCTGGCAGAGCCGTCTCCATTGTTATTCGGGAGGTCTCCCATGCACTTTCTTTCTCTGATTCGCCGGCTCCTGGACGCCCTTCTGACGGCTCTGGCCGTGGTCCTGGGTCTCACTCCGGACCCGACGATGATCCCGGTCAGACAGGAGAGTCGACGGCTGTCATAGTCATACTGGCTCAGCGTGTGCGCGAATCGTAGTGTCGAAAGCTTGGCAGCAGCGCTGCCGGCAATCCCACGCTCGCCACACAGAGAATGCCACCCCACACCACCGCGGCCCCCACGCCAAAGGTCGCCGAAGAACACGGCCACCATATCGACAGTGTAGGTTTCCATGAGATCTCGGCGGCACCAGGCATAGGCCAGACCCTCCTGTATGCTCTTCAGACTCACCGTTTCGCGTCGGGAGGTGGAGGTACGGCGCGCATGATCCGGAGGGCAACCAGAGAAACGACAAATGTCGCAACATCGACCAGGCAGGATGTGTCCAGACCCACCGCGGCGATTATCAGGATATGAGACACCGATACATCCAAGAGGATGGGAAGGGGGTTGTACACTGAAAGCGACGCCCCGCCTCTGGAGCCATTTCTATGCCATTTCTTGCTATCGGCGTCGAACACAAATCGGCGCCCCTCTCCATCCGCGAGCGGGTTACCCTGGAAGGTACGGACCGAGATGACGCCACGCTTGCTCTGCTGGCGCATCCTTCCATCACCGAGGCCGCCATCCTTTCCACCTGTAACCGGACGGAGCTGTACTGCTTTGTAGAGGACGTGGAGGAAGCGACAGATGCTTGCCGTGAACTTTTAGCCGAGCGTGATCCCACTGTTCTTCCCTACATCAGACGATGGAAGGAAATGGAGGTCGCCGAGCATCTCTTCCGGGTCGCCTCGGCTCTGGAATCTCAAATTCTGGGAGAGGCACAGATCCTCGGTCAGGTGCGAGAAGCACTCGACGGTGCGCAGCGCCAGGGCACGATCGGCGCCAATCTTCACGCACTCTTCCGTTCTGCCATCAGCTGCGCCCGGCAAGCCCGGGCAGGGACAGCGCTGGGGCAAATCAACATATCCGTCGGTGCGGAGGCGGTTCGTGTCGCCGAGACCGCGCTTGGCTCGTTGCAGGACAAAGCTGCACTTGTCATCGGGGGCGGAGAGATTGCTCAGCTAATCATTCAGGAACTGGGACGTAACGGGGTACAGACCACCTTCGTGGCAAACCGCACAGTGTCCGTCGCAGTCGATCTCGCCGAGCGCTATGGTGCCCGACCTGCAGCGCTCACCGATGTGCACAGGATCCTCGGCCTCGTAGATGTCGTGCTGTCAGCTACCAGCGCGCCGCATTATGTCCTGGAGGTGGAGGACATTCCCGCCGGTCTCGCCGGCCGCGAGATACCACTCCAGGTGTTCGATCTGGCAATTCCCCGGGATGTCGATCCGCTCATTGCGTCTCTTCCCGGTATTGCGTTGCACGACCTTGACGGTCTGCTCCCCCCGGAGGCCTCGCGTGACTGGGAGCGCGATATTCGAGTGATCGAGGCGGGCATCGCGGCAGAGGTACACGAGTTTACAGCCTGGTACCTGGCACGCCGTGTCGTTCCCGTCATCAGCAGTCTACGGAGCCATGTCGAGGCAGTATCGCGGCAAGAGCTCAAGCGTGTCGCGCCTCAGCTCACCAACCTGTCCGACCGCGAGCGGCAGGCTGTTGAATCGTTGACGAATCGTTTGATCGACAAGATGTTTCATCATCTGGTGATGCGCCTCCGGCTTGCCGCGCAAACTGATCCTGCGCTGGTCGATGCGGCGGAGTTCTTCTTCTTGCATGGCGAAGGGAGTTTGTTCGAACACGCCGCATCGTCGACCGACGAGAGCGAGGTCGCTCCCCAATGACGCGCCGCGCCATCGTCGTGCTGCAAGGCGATGAAACGGGGCAAGAACTGCTGGAAGAATCGCTCCGCGTGCTCCAGCCTGATGTGATCGGCATATCGCTCGAGCTTCTGCCATTTGATCTGAGTCTTCAGATGAGGCGTGAAACGCGTAACGCCGTGGTCCATGAGGCCGCGGCTGCCATGCGCGATTGTGGCTTCGGTCTCAAGGCAGCAACTATTACACCGGAGATGAAAGGCGATGTGGGCTCTCCCAACGCTATCTTGCGAAAGGAGATCGACGGCAAAGTTATCGTGCGCACCGGCAGGCGGATTCCCGGCATTGCACCGGTGGCCGGCATACACGATCCTATCTCTGTGATCCGCATGGCGGTGGACGATGCCTATGGGGCACCAGAGTGGCGAGAGGGCGATGGCCTGGACGAGAAGGCGTTTCGCACCGAGCAGATCTCCCGCCGAACGTGTCACGCGGTGGCGGAATACGCGTTCCGCCACGCCGAGCGCGCCGGAGCGAGGGTGTTCGGCGGACCTAAATTCACTGTTAGCCCGGTGTACGAGGGAATGCTCAAGGAGGAGATGGATGCGGCGTCGAAACGCCATCCTCAGGTCCCCTATGAGCCGCAGCTGATCGACGCCACCCTCGCCCTGCTCCTCACAACCGGCGGTGAATCATTGGTGATCCCATCACTCAATCGCGACGGAGATGTCCTGAGCGACCTCGTGCTCCAGCTGTTCGGCTCCATAGCGGGAGCCGAATCCCTGCTTCTCAGCTTCGACGACGAGTTTCAGACGCGGTGCGTTATGGCCGAGGCCCCTCACGGCACGGCGCCTCGCCTGTTCGGCAAGAATATCGCCAACCCCATGGCAATGATCCTTGCGGCCGGATCTCTGCTGGGGTACTTCGATGATGATGCGGATGCTCAAAGCGCTTCGAAGGCAATTGTCGGGGCAATCTTTGGCGCCGTCGGCAACGGAATCCGAACCGTGGACCTGGGAGGCCACTGCACCACGACCGAGTTTACCGATGCAGTGATTGGTGGCGTCCGTGCCCGGCTTGAGGCCGCCTAGGGCACTCTCGCAGCCACAGTGACTGCACTATTTCCGGTGCGGGAGATGGATATGGAAACGACTGAACCAACAGCCTTGCGTTGTGACGGCTGTGGAAGCATTGTGCAACGCCTTCACACGGCCCGAATGACTGTACGGTCTCTCAGCTTGGGAACGGAGATCAAGGCGAACGACCTCATCTGCGATCATTGCCTGATGGAGCTCCAGGAGGAGTTCACCGAAGAGGAGTTCTCACGCGGCACGGCCGGCTAACAGCGCCGGCGTGACGGACCTCAGGGCCCCGTCTGCTTTTTGGCGCGTTTGTGGTCGTACATTCGACGATCCGCAGCTGCAATGAGCCGAGGAGCATCGGCACCGTCGGTGGGCCAGCGTGCCACACCAATGCTGACCGATATGCCAATTCCCATTTCGGCGGATAGGCGCGCAACCGCATCCGCTATGCGATCGCTGATGCCACCGTCCGACTCGGTGGTGCTGGAGAGCAGCAGCGCAAACTCGTCTCCTCCATAGCGGCCGGCAAAGTCGTAGGGGCGAAGGACGTGATGAAGCGTGTCGCCTAACCCCCGAAGCACTTCGTCGCCCCGTGTGTGCCCCAGACGGTCGTTAATACTCTTGAAGTTGTCGAGGTCAAGAAAAGCCAGCGTGAAAATGCTGCCCGTGCGGCGGCCCAACGCAATTTCCCGTTCAAGTGTCTCCTCGAACGCTCGCCGATTGGGCAGACCCGAGACGGGATCTCGCACTGCGTGGCGGCCATATTGAATCAGGTGACTGATATGCGTGGCAGCCGAGGTAGCAAGCGACAGATGTTCGGCGGTGTAGGGCTGTCCTCCTCGCCGGTCGGTCACGCTCAGTACACCCTCGACACCGGAATCGGTGTGGATCGGCACACAGAGAAAGGTTTCGCCGCCTACCGAGCCAAAAAGCCCAATACCACGCTCCACGACCAGTCCTGCAATCTGTTCGCCGATCGGCACCCTGATCGCGGGAAGTATATCCTCGTCGATGCCAATGGACGCGACGACGACCAGATACGGCTCTTTGGGTTCGCGCAGCATAAGGCTTGCACGCCCAGCCTCGAGCAGTTGAACGGCAGTCTCAAACGCCGACCGGATGGGAGCCAGTGCAAGACCAAACCGATCAACCGGCGCCCCGTCCAGGTCCATAATAGGCGCCCGAGCCTTTCCGTTAAGCACAATCCAAGTGGGCTTGGTAACCGGTACACGCTCCGCCATCAAGCTTGCTCATACTTTCTACGAAGAGCTGATCAGCGACCACGGCACTTACCAACGCACGCGCTTTTCCCGGACGACCGGCTGTTTCCGCGCGCTG
>DASVZE010000559.1:0-2007 GCA_036391775.1 Chloroflexota bacterium
TATTCAACGCCCGTAAAGCAGCATGTAGCGCTTCACAGTTTCGCTGACCGCGCACAAGCCTATGGCATTCCATCAGTTACAGTGGACGGCAATGATGTAATCGAGGTATATCGCGTTACCAAGCATGCCGTGGACCAGGCGCGAGCAGGGCGCGGTCCAACACTTATAGAAGCACAAACATTCAGAATGCGAGGTCACGCCGAGCACGACGATGCGTTTTATGTTCCGAAGGACATCATTGCCTCGTGGGAAAGGCGCGATCCTATTCAGTTGCATCTGGCCTATCTAGAGGCTAACGGGCTGCTTGACGTCTCCTCCAAGGAGAAAATTGACGGGCGTGTTGCGGGTGAGGTTGCATCGGGACTCGAGTGGGCTGAGCAGAGCTCGCTCCCTGATGCCGCGACCCAGGCTGACGGTGTCTTTGCCGATCCGCTCTGACGACGAACCTTGCCTTATCCGGGCCCGCTCAGCCTGAAGAAGCCATGAACGGATCGACCTTTTGCAAAGGATCCGGCGAACCGGCGAGCGGCCAGAAAGGGTCGAGAGTCGACACCAGTCCCGGTGATGACGTGCCACTCAGGCTGTCACATCCACCCGGCAAACGCCGGCAGCCAACGCCCTGAGTCAGCTCCACTCCCGCGATGCCTGCAAGTTTAGAGATTTTCTTGCGCTGGCTGGCGAACCGACGCAGGTCGCTGAGCGTCGTCCTGAAGCGCTCTTTCTGGCGCAATGTGATCCGACGATGACTGTATAGCTCGTAGAGATAGCCGACGACTATGACATAGTCACGCGTTTCTCGGTATGGAGGCACCCCGTTATAGGCGATGACTGCTCCCTCTCCCGCGTTATAGCCCGCCAGCACAAGCGTAAGATCGTGGAATTCATCAAATAGCCGACGAAGCATGGCAGCGCCACGAAATACGTTACGTTTTGGATCCCAAGGACCGTGAAGGATTTGCATCAGACCGTGCGCATCTGCCGGACTTAATGCCAATGGATCACCACCCGACTCCATTGTCATCACGGCCGCAATGAGGTTTGGATCGAGACCATATCGGCGTGCCGCAGGCACAATCAGAAAAGCCCATCGCCGCACATCCGCCGGCACGCTCGTTCCCCACCGAAGCCGCGCATCGAGCTGGAGCTCGGCAGGAGACGGCAGAGGAGCCAGGGCCGCTGGAGGAATGGACGGATTCGAGGACGATGCGATGATCGGCGTGGGTGTCTGTGTCGGCTGTGGCAGTACGTCGACCTTTCTGGCTGTTGTGGGCACGATGATGGGTGCGTCTGTCGGAAGAGGAGGACTGGTTGCTATTGGCGTCGAACGTTCAGCGGATACCGTCGGCAGGTTCACGCTGGTGGGCTCGGGAGACACCTGAGCCACGGTAGGAGGGACGATGACTGTGCTGACCGTAGCCACAGGTGTCGCGTCGTCCGCGAATGCGCTAGATCTGCTTCCCGCCATATAGCCGGTCAAGAGGACAAATACGACTACCCCGCCCCGAGAAGTGCAGGCTAGAATTTGTTTCCGCCGAAAGTGCGCGAAGAAATCAAGCATTCCAAGGTCCGAAGGTCAGAGTACCAAGAACTCGTGAATTGATCAATGCGGATCCACGATCGGAACGATTGAGGGCTGAATCGACTTTCCAATGTCCAGCATCCCAAACGAACGATGCTTCGTCCATCGCTTGTCGGTCGGTGACCCGGGATTGAACAAGAGTCGCCCATTTTCCCAGGCACAATACGAGCTGTGACTATGGCCGAAGAGAACAGCATCGCCGCCTATCGTGTGGCGCGCGGAGTCAAGGGCAGTCCTGCCTGATACATGGCCATGAATCAGGAGTAGTCGAAATCCTTCCACCTTAACCTCCGCAAATGCCGGCAAGCTAGATCGAAGTTCTTCGGAATCATTGTTTCCATGGACTGCGACTACTGGACAGAACGCGTTGAGTTGCACGGCAACATTTGATTCGGTGAAATCTCCCAAGTGAATAGCGAGATCGGCGG